>NZ_LJQT01000064.1:0-3024 GCF_001400515.1 Pseudomonas meliae
TATGGAAAAGATTCTTCAGCAGGCTGTGCCCCTTCTAAAGGCAGACCTGTACCCCCAGCATCATCAAAACCTGACACGTTTTACCGTAGCGCATGGCCTTCATGGCCAAGGCGGTGAAGCATGAGGCACCTCAAGGCTGTCAGGCTCCCCCCTTCTGCCCCCCACTCCGCTTTACGTCGCCCCGGTCGGGCAATGCCTGCCCGTTATGCGGCCCCCCGCCATCTTTCGGAACAACAGCTTAAAAATCCCCTGATCCGATCGGCCTACGAGCGCCTGAGCAACATGGACAGCTACCGGGGCCAATACCTGCGCCGCCTGGATGGCGTTCATGGCGACCGGCGTACCCGGCGGGAGAAGTTCCTGGCCATCGAGCGCGTAGCCGAGCAACTGCTGGTGCGCCTGGACCTGGCCACCAGCGTGCTGGGCTACATCGACCCCGCCAATGGCCGCTATGTGCTGAACACTCAGTGTGGCATTGCCGAGGATGCGGGTATCTCTGCACCGGCGCTGTGTCGCCTGATGAAAACCCTGGATGATGCGGGGTATGTGTACCGCCGTATCGAGCGCATTCGCCTGGACGAGAAGGACGATAACGGTCTGCACCTGGTGCGTACCCGCGTCCTGATCCGCTTCACCAAGCTTTTCTGGAAAGACCTTGGCCTGGCCTATGTTCATGAACGCGTGCAGAAGTCGGCCAAGAAGCGTCGCGATGCTCAGCTGCGCGACATAGGGCAACAGCGCTTGGCGGACATGGAAAAGCACTCTCTGGAACTCCAGCGCCGTGAAACGTCGCGTCAGCGTTGGCAGGCCAAGGAAAATCGGGAGGCGGGCGTACCGGATACGCAAGATGTCGCGGACTCCAGCTCGTCGCCGCCAGGCAGCAACACCGTGTCCAGTGCGCTAGATAGGCTCCTCGCGTCCAGGACCCGGAAAGCCTAAGTAACGCCTCACTTTGTCCGAAAACCGCATCCGCTCACGCGGAGGCACTGTCACGCCTGCGTTTTAAGGGCGGCTGGTGACCCTATGGCCAGGTATCGCATCGACCGCACGACGGTGCTGGTTGTGCCGTTTTTTGGCTGTTCCAACGTTTTTTTTTGGCCACGCCGGAGGTGGCGCACTGGAGTGTTTGAAATAAATGAAATTTTATCCCCCCTTCAGTTTCCCCTTTCAGGAAAAACAGGGATTTACGCGGTGGAAACCCACCTCATAAAGCAGTAATGCACGCGCAAGTCGTGCCTTCGGCACGGCGCGTATATCCGCGACTATACGTACGTGAAACAGCCTGTCTAAGCGGCCCAGGGCGATAAAGCTGCCCTGCCCTGGCCTGCGGCCACCCTGCGGGCGCTAAGACCCGGATAAATCGGCCTGGAACGGCAAGCCGCCCCAGTCCTCAACCGGGCGCGTGTGCGCGCAGGCTGCTGAGAAAATTATGCGTATGGTCGATAGCTCTTTGCCTTCAATGAAGGCATGCGTTTTGGACTTCGACCGGTTTAATCAATGCATCACATGTGTTGCTCTTGCAGCATTTATGTTGCATAATGGCCTTACCGAAACGGCAAGGACTGAAGCAATGAAGTGCAGCGAGTTTCGGCGATGGCTACAGGCTCAAGGCGCTGAGTTCAAAGCGGCCAAGGGCAGCCACTTCAAGGTGTACTTGAATGGCAAGGCGACCATCTTTGCGGACCACGGCAGCAAGGAAATGCACGAAGGGTTACGTAAATCGATCATCAAACAGCTGGGCCTCAAGGATTGAGGCTTGGCTGTACCGCTGACCAGTGAGGCCCTATGTATCAGTACCCGTTAGAACTGCATCAGGAACCAACCGGCATCTGGTTGTCATGCCCGGATATTCCCGAAATGAACGCCTCGGGTGACACCTTGGACGAGGCGCTGGCCGAAGCCCTGAACGGCATGGAGTCGGCCTTTTCGCTCTACGTTGACCAGCGCCGCAAGATCCCGCAGGCGTCTCTGCCATCCGGCGATGAGTTGGTGATGCACCTGCCTGCGCTGACTGTCGCCAAGATCATGCTGTGGAACAGCATGTTGGACAATGGCGTGAGCCGGGCCGAGCTGGCGCGCCGTCTGAGCTGTACGCGGCAAGTTGTGGATCGGCTGGTGGACTTCCTGCACACCTCGAAAATCGAGCAGGTGGAGCGGGCATTGGCTGTGCTGGGTCGGCGCATAACGTTGAGCATTGAGCAGGCTGCGTGACGCATAACACTGGATCATTCCAGCCAGTCCAATGCGTTGCGTAGCGCCCAGCGGACGAGCTGGCTTGCGACGATGGACAGAACCAGCCGCCAAAACCATTGAATGATGTGCTTGAGCATGGTGCGTTCCTCATGGTTGATGTCGTCAGTGTGTTTTTATTACAGGCAGTGCTCAACCCGTGGTATTTCCGCAGGTGGTGCGCCGTCTGTCACGACTGCTGACGAGTCAATTCTGAGGGGTAAAAAAGGCGTTCTAAAACGAGGTTTGCATAGCTCAAACGCCTTGTGATGCGCTGTTAACCGATCCGAAAGCGTTCCCTGAACATGACGCCTTGTAGCAGATGCAAGGCGACCAGATTGCCGCCTACGGTGTTTTGCCAAGCTTTATGGGTCGTTTCGTAAAGGGCGTCAATTTCCTTTAGCAGCAGACGGTAGCGTTGGACTTCCAGAATCAGACGCCGCACGTCATGGCCCGCCCGGTGTGTAAAGTACGATAGCTAAAGCAAGGACGGCCTATATGAAGATATTTTTTGTACTGATGGTAATAGTTGGGATGTTGGGTAGCGGGACTGCGATGGCTGTGACTGGGAACGAGCTTTCCGAGCAATGCCAAGCTTTAATCAAAGATCCGACACCGCCATCCAAGTATTTTGCATCAGGTGTGTGTGCGGGGTACGTAAATGGAATGATAGACGGAATCCACATAGCTAAGGTACTTAGCCCTGATAGAGTGGATGTCTGTTTTCCTGATCGGCCCAATGGGAGCGAAGCTGAGATTTGCGACACTTGGGCTGGGTACTGCGTATTTTCCGGA
>NZ_LJQT01000258.1:0-567 GCF_001400515.1 Pseudomonas meliae
CTAGGTAATTGACGGTCTTTCGGCCGTTTTCCGTCTTCTTCGACAAGTGGATGTGCCAGTGCTGGCCGCCAGCGGTCAGTATCAGACGGCGCCAGTCGCTTTCACAGAGGATGTGGGCCAGCTGCGGCGGCATCGTCAGTTGCGAAAGCGGCTGTCCCAGCAGGTAATCGCGCACCAGCCACATCCAGCGCCGCCGCAGGGCCTCTTTGTGGAACGACAGATTTTTCCAGACGCCCTGCTCATCCAGGCCGCCCGCGGTCACCGACAGGTGGACGTGGGGATGCCAGTTGAGCCGCCGTCCATAGGTGTGCAGCGCCCCGAAAATCCCGACGCGCAAACCGCGCCGCTTGGCGGTGTAGATCAGGTTATCGGCCGCCAGACGAAACAGCGCATCGAGCAGCCAGCGGTTGTAGAAGAACAGGGACCACAGCGTGTCGGGCAGCGTGAACACCAGATGCTGCCAGGGACAGTCGGGCAGACGGTTGTTTTGCACGGCGATCCACTGGTCGGTGGCCTTTTTGCCGCAGGAAGGACAGGCCCGGCAATGGCAGGTGTTGCACAGGTATT
>NZ_LJQT01000106.1:0-12588 GCF_001400515.1 Pseudomonas meliae
AACCCGGGGCGGTTCAACCTCCGATAATTACGCTAACATTCGTCGCTTTTGACCAGACGGTCGCACGCGCTGTGGGATATCGATGAGAAAAACTGCCTTATTCATAGTGGCGCTGGCACTGCAACCGCTGGCTTACGGCGCAGGTGATGCAGAAGCCGGAAAAGCAGTCTTTACCCGCCTCTGCTCCGGCTGTCACAAGATCGGCCCTTCTGCACGCAATGCATTTGGTCCGCCCCTCAACGGCATTATTGGCCGTCAGGCAGGGCAACAGGAAGGCTACGTCTATACCGACGCAATGAAAAACTCGGGGCTGGTCTGGACGCGTGAAGAGTTGCGCACGTATATCAAGGACCCAGGCGAAGTCGTGCCTGGCACGCGGATGAAACTGTGGTGGATGGGCAACGATGAGCGAATGGAAGACCTGCTCGATTACCTGGACGCAAACAAATAATACGGACAGGTAGATAAACCGCCCTCGGTGTTTACCGAGGGCAGCCGCTCAGTTACTTGTCCGGGGTGTACGGCGGGTAATCATCCTTGCTGCCCTTGTCAGTGGCTGGAGTCTTGGCGGGCTCGGTCGGATCGATTTGCGGGTCCTGGGTTTTCGGTGACTCTTCGTCAAAACCCGGATCGTTCTTGTCTTCGTTGCTGCTGCCTGGCTTGGTGCCGGTCATATGCGCCTCCACTGGTTAAATTCAGAACCTGATAGTCAGAAAGCGGATCAACATAGCCGTGCGATATGTCTGACGAACGGGGCCTTGCAGCAAGAGGATATGGCGGCGTTCAGAGGCAAATGGTAGCCTTGCGCCATGCAAGGAGAGAACCATGAAAAGGCTTTCAATTACGCTGGCGGTGGCAGCGTTACTGGGTGCAGGCACGGCGTACGGCGAGATCTTCAAATGCACATCAGCGCAGGGACAGGTGAGCTATGCGTCAATCCCCTGTGACAACGCTGCACAGAGCGCGCTGCAGCGCCAGGGCCCGCCGAACATGCGGCGCGAGGGTGAGCCTCTCGATTATGTTCACCAGACCAATCTCAAGGCCACTGAATACCTGAAGATCAGTGGCCGCACCCACGTGACGGTCTACGAGACGGAACGCTACAAGGCGTATCAACGAAACCGCCCGCCACCGCCGAACATCCCTTCGCAGTGCCAGAGCCCGCGTTACGACAGCCAGTGCTTTGATCCGTCGGGTGGCATGTCTTCAAAAAAACAAGCGGCTCTCCAGGACGCCGCTCGATAAGCTATGACGCGGTTTTCACATCGGCACGCACTTCGCTGATCTGTATCTCCGGGATCAGGTCGGTGTAGTTGGTGATGTCGGCATTGATCTGCTTTGAATGCGGTCCCATGCCGGCTTCAAAGTCCTCTATGGAATCGCAATAGATGTGGCACATGCCGATATACCGAGGCTCCGAGCCCGGCGTTGCTCCGCCTATGCCTCTGTCGACGCTGTAGCCCTTGCAGTAACTGCCCATCAGCTCTTGCACCAGCGGCAAGTGTTTGTCGCGATAGTAATCGTGGTCGAAACGGGCACCCTCTTCATACGCATACAGCACACTGACTTTGATCATCTCGATAGGCTCCTGAGTGAAGGATCAATACATTCGTCTGAACACTCTAGCGATTATTGCGGCCGGGTGCTGACATCAATGACGTGCTCCCTCACAATCACGCCGTCTTGCCCCCTGCCCTGAAAAGCAGCCAGGCTATCGAAACGTTTTGAGGAACCCCGCATGAATACGCTTGAGTGGAACGAGGCCGCGCTGGCGAAATACCTCGCGACCCATCCGACCCTGAAGGACGAAATCAGCGCGTTGAGCCCGAAAGAGCAAAAGCAGCAATTACAGTGGGCTTTTGAAGACGAGGCCGAGAGCCAGGGCATCGAGTCCTGGGAACTGGCGCTGGAACTGATTGCCGAGTCGCCCGAACAGTTGCAGAGCATGCGCCTTGAAGCACACCGCCAGGTAGCCGAAGCGCTGGGAATGGACTGGGAAGAATATTGCGGCTTCAACGATATCCAGCCATGACCCGAGCCGCCGTTGAGGGTAAATCGGCCATTGATTGGCGATCTACCGAGTGACTCATCAGTCAGCGCTTTACCTGTTCCTTATGGGTGAGTAACGTCTGCTCACTTCAATAAAGGAATCACGTCATGAGTGATCTGGTCTCGTACCATCTGGACGACGGTGTCGCCACGCTGACCCTGAACAACGGCAAGGTCAATGCCATTTCCCCGGACGTAATCATCGCGTTCAATGCTGCGCTGGATCAGGCCGAACAGGACCGGGCAATCGTGATCGTCACTGGACAGCCCGGCATTCTCTCGGGCGGCTACGACCTCAAGGTGATGACCTCGAGCGCCGAAGCGGCGATCAATCTGGTTGCTCAGGGCTCCACCCTGGCGCGCAGAATGCTGTCGCACCCCTTCCCGATCATCGTCGCCTGCCCCGGCCACGCCGTTGCCAAGGGTGCCTTTTTGCTGCTGTCCGCCGATTATCGTATCGGTGTCGCAGGGCCGTTCAGTATCGGATTGAACGAAGTACAGATCGGCATGCCCATGCACCACGCCGGCATCGAACTGGCGCGTGACCGGTTGCGTAAATCAGCCTTCAATCGCTCGGTGATCAACGCCGAAATGTTCGACCCTGAAGGAGCGATGGCCGCCGGCTTCCTGGACAAGGTGGTCAGCGTCGATGAACTGCAAGGCACCGCACTTGCGGTCGCCGCACAGTTGAAGAAGATCAACATGAGCGCGCACAAGAAGACCAAACTCAAGGTCAGAAAAGCCTTGCTCGATACACTGGATGCAGCTATCGAGCAGGATCGGCAACACATGCTGTGATACCTAATCGAAGCCCGCCCGCGCGGGCTTTTGTTTACCGGCGAACTCATACGCATTTGATCAATCTGATCAGCTACCGCGCATGTTTTTTGCGCCACTGACATATTGAAGAAGCGATAGCGCCATGGGTCGAGTTGTTGCAGCAGCGGTGTACAGCAAAGGCAAAAAAGTCCGCGATATAACCCTTGATGAGGGCGCCGCCTGGGCCGCCAAACCCGATCATTTCGTCTGGATCGGCCTGGAGCAGCCCAGTAATGAGGAACTGACCAGCCTGAAAGAACAGTTCAACCTGCATGAACTGGCCCTTGAAGATGCCATGGAGGTTCACAGCCGTCCAAAGCTGGAAACCTTTGGCGATGCGCTGTTTATCGTGACCTACGCGCCGGTACGCGAAAACGGCAAGCTGCTGTTCATCGAAACCCATATCTTCGCGGGCAAGGGCTATGTCATCACCTCGCGCAACGGCCATTCCAAGTCCTACGGGCTGGTGCGTCAGCGCTGCGAGGCCAGGCCACTGCTGCTGGAGCACGGCGAAGACTTCGTGCTCTACGCCCTCCTGGACTTCGCCACCGAGAACTATCAACCGGTGACCGAAGCCATCCATGCCGAACTTGAACTGTTGGAGCAAAGTGTCATCGGCGGCTCGTTGCGCGAATCCGACATCCAGCACATTCATGCACTGCGCCGTGACCTTTTGCGCATGCGCCGTTATGTAGCGCCGATGGTGGAAGTGGGTGAAGAACTGCAGAGACTCAGTTTTCCGTTCATCGACAAGAACATGCGCCCCTACTTTCGCGACGTGGAAATTCACGTCAAGCGGCAGATGGAAGACCTGGGCAACCTGTGTGACATCGCCAGCCAGACAATCGAAATCGGCCTGTTGCTGGAGTCCTCGAGGCAAAGCATCGTGCAGCGCAAGTTTGCTGGCTGGGCAGCGATTCTGGCCTTTCCAACCGCAATTGCCGGCATCTACGGCATGAACTTCGAGAACATGCCGGAGCTCAAGTGGGAATACGGCTACTTCATCGTGCTGGGCGTCATTCTGGGCGGGTGTACGGCGCTGTTTGCCAGCTTCAAGCGCTCTGGCTGGCTATAGCACCGCCACTGCATTCCCGTTCAGACAGCCATGCGCCGGATCAGACAGACTGTTTTTCCGGCTTGTGCGCCACAAAGCGCATCATCCATTCTGCCACCGTCGCCCCATGATGGTCGTGATCCAGGCTGGCAACACCCTGTTGGTAAACCTGTTCGCCCAGCGCTTCCTGACGAAGATCAAGCAAGGTCCGGGAAAACTCGTGAATGAACTCGGGATGGCCCTGGAAACACAGCACCTGATCATTGATATGGTAGGCCGCAAATGGACAGAACTCGCTGGATGCAAGCACCGTTGCGTTCTCGGGCAGCGCGGTCACCTGATCCTGATGGCTGATCAGCAACGTGAGCTTGTCCATTGCTGGCGTCATCCACGGTCTGGCGGGTGCCAATTGATAGTGATGAATACCGACACCCCAACCCTGCACGGCACGCTCGGTCCTGCCGCCCAGGAGCAAGGCCAGCAACTGGTGACCAAAGCAGATACCCAGCAGTTTTTCGCCGCGCTGATACAGCTCCAGCAGATAAACCTTCAAGGTCTGAATCCAGGGATCGGTGCCAAACGAGTCTGCCTTGCTGCCGGTCACCAGATAAGCATCGAACTGCTCGTCTGCAGGTGGATAGTCCCCTTGCACCACGTTGTAAACCGTCAGCTCTGCAGCGATTGGCTGGCGAGCGAAGAGCAATTCGAACATCCGCCCGTACCCCTGATATTGCTCGACCAGTTCCGGTCGCAGGTTGTCGGTTTCCAGAATACAGATGCGTAAAGACATAAAAGAGGCCCTGAAACAATGATGAGGCAATAGCGCACGGGCAGAGCCTGCCTTGAAGGCATCGGCAAATCAAGCAGCACCCCGCGCCTTGTCGGAGGTTTAATGCGCGTAGGAAAAGTCTGACCCGGACGAACGGTGCAAAGCTGACCGATGTGAATGAAGCGTCTAGCAAAGGCCTGAGCCTCTGGCGAACGGCTGATTGATAACGTTAAGTTGGATAAGTAGACGTTTAAATTCCCAACCGTTCTAAGGCGTGAGGCACCTCGGCTCTATTGTTAAATCTGTAACAGGAGGCGCGCAAAATCCTTTCAGCGCTCGGGCCAGCGGTCAAATGACCGGGTCCACCTGTTCAATGCGCACCCATGCCAGCGGTCGACTCTCCGCGTTGCGGAATAGACCTGCTTCTGTCGCTCAGGAATAACAACAAAAGGCGTTCAGCCATGTTCAAGTTCAAACACTCCAAAGTACGTCAGGCGGGATTAATCCTCTTTACCACTGCGCTGTTATTGATCGTGCCTAACCTGAACAGGTTGTTCGGCTGATCTGACACGCTTTCGGTCAGTGTGTAACTGTGCCACTCTTTCCACTCGACTGAAGGAGACGCGCCTATGCGCCAATGGATTGCTGTTTTTGCACTTGTCAGCAGCTTCGCAGCCCACGCGGGCATGGTAGATCAGGCTGCAGCGGTGGCTGCGCTCAAGGAAGGCAAACTGGCGATGGATGTACGCAGCCAGACCGACTATGACGCGGGCACGGTATTGAATGCGGTACGGGTCGATGACCGGCGGCTGGTCAATCAGATGAAACAGGTGCTCAACGACCGCAATGCGGTGTTCGTCATTTTCAGCAGCACTGACAGCAAAGCCGACAAGGCTCAGGAAAAACTCAGGGCAGCGGGCTATTTCAGCGTCATCAATGGCGGTAATTACGAAGAGCTGCACAACGCGCTCTACAGCACCACCGACGACCCTGCCGAATAAGCAATGGCCGGAGTTTGAATTCCGGCCATTTCAGTGATGCGCAGGTCAGTGCCTACGCGCTACTGATGCTGCGCCTGGACCTGCACACGGGTTTTCACTTTTGGCGTACCGGTCATGGGTGAAACCACGACCTTGGCGTGCATCTGTTCAGACCCGCCACCCCGGCGCATGCCGCGCACCAGACAAGCATCCAGATAGTCCAGCCCTACCGCCAGCTTCAAATGACGTTCGGGAATGGCCAGCTGGTTAGTGACATCGAAGCTGTACCAGGCGTCGTCTATCCAGGCTTCGGCCCAGGCGTGACAGGACAAATGTTCGCTGTCTTCGCTGCACAGATAACCGGACACATAACGTGCCGGCACCCCAAGACTGCGGGCGCAGGCCAGGAAGGCGTGGGTATGGTCCTGACAGACCCCCGAGCGTCCGGCGAAGGCTTGGGCGGCACTGGTGTCGACTTCGGTCGCACCCTGCGTGTAAGTCATGTGCTGGTTGAGCGCCTGCATCAGGTCGATCAATGCGCTACGGTCAGCGCGCTTGCGACATTCCCTGGCTGCGAAACTGCGAATCGCTTCGTCAGGCTCGGTCAGTCGCGTCACGCGCAAAAACGGTAATGCCGACTGGCTTTCGTGCTCGGCCTCGCGGGTTTCGTCGATTTCCACCTGCCCGCGCGCGCCGATGATGATCGCCTCGTGCGGCTCTTCCAGGCTCAGGACATGCAGGACATGCAGGATATTGCCGAAAGGATCAATCTGCGCGCGCACCGGGCGCGGCAACGTCAATTGCCAGCTAAGCACTTGCTGGCGCTCACTGTCGTGAGGCGTCAGGCGCAGATACTGGATACTCGAGCGCACCTGGTCATCGTAGTGATAGGTGGTCTCATGGCTTATCGAAAGTCTCATGCAGCCTCCAGGTACGAAGTGTGAATGGCATCACCCAGTTGGGCCAGCATTGGAATGAATTCGTTCAACCACTCATGCAGGCCCTCATCCAGAATCTCGTCGATACTGGTGTAGCGCAATCTTGCATCCATCTCGGCGGCCATGCGCTGCGCAGGTCGGCCATTGACGCCGGGCAGACTGGCCAGAATGACGTCCATTTCTTCCAGACAGGCGCGCAACGAGCGCGGAATGCCGGCACGCAGCAGCAACAGTTCGGCAACCTGACGCGCGCCTGGCGCATCCCGATAGACTTCAGTGTAAGCCTCGAACGAGGACAGTGCGCGCAACAAGGCGCTCCACTGGTAGTACCCGGCAGCCGAGTTGTCCGCCGCGGCGTTGGCCTGTGGCCCACGCAGTTCGAGCATCTCATAGCGGGCGTCGAGCATGCGCATGGTGTTGTCAGCGCGCTCGATGAACGTTCCCAGACGAATGAAACGGAACGCATCGTTACGCATGATTGTGCCGTAGGTCGCACCACGGAACAGGTGCGAACGCTCCTTGACCCACTCGCAAAAGCGACTCATGCCGTAACGGGTCAGACCCTGTTGAGCAATGCCGCGAATTTCCAGCCAGGTGGAGTTGATGTTCTCCCACATGTCGGCAGTGATACGCCCGCGCACGGCATGCGCACTGGCCCTTGCGGCGCCCAGGCAGCTGTAGATGCTGGCCGGGTTGGTCGCGTCCAGCGCGAAGAAATGCAGCATGCGCTCGGCATGCAGTTCACCATGACGCTCGATGTAGGTTTCCAGCGTTCCGGTAATCAGCAACGGCATGGCTATTTCATCCAGCCCGTCCCCCGCCCGTCCTGCGGCATCAGCGACAGCGAATAGCTCACGTCCAGCATTCGGGCGAGGTTCTCCGCTCGCTCCAGGTAACGCGACATCCAGAAAAGATCAGAGGCAGTTCTACTTAACATTGGCAGGCATCCTTAATCCTCGACCACCCAGGTGTCTTTGGTTCCGCCACCCTGTGACGAATTGACCACCAGTGAGCCTTCACGCAAGGCCACTCGGGTAAGCCCGCCAGGTACGACGCGGGTTTCGCGACCGGACAGAACAAAGGGGCGCAGATCGATATGTCGCGGGGCTATGCCATTCTCGACGAAGGTCGGACAGGTCGACAGGCACAAGGTGGGTTGGGCGATGTACGCATGCGGCTTGGCCTTGAGGCGTGCCCGGAAGGCTTCGATCTCGGCGGCGGTCGCTGCAGGGCCGACCAGCATGCCGTAGCCCCCGGAGCCCTGGGTTTCCTTGACGACCAGGTCGCCCAGGTTGGCCAGCACATGTGACAGCTCTTCCGGCTTGCGGCACTGCCAGGTCGGCACGTTCTTGAGAATTGGCTCTTCGTCCAGATAGAAACGAATCATGTCGGTGACGTAGGGGTAAACCGACTTGTCATCGGCAACGCCGGTACCAATGGCGTTGGCCAGAACCACATTGCCGGGGCGATACGCGGCCAGAAGTCCGGGAACGCCCAGCATGGAATCAGGGTTGAACGCCAGCGGATCAAGGAATGCATCGTCAAGCCGACGGTAGATTACATCGACAGTCTTGGGACCGTCGGTGGTACGCATGAACACGCGGTCGTCGCGGACAAACAGATCGGCACCTTCAACCAGCTCGACCCCCATCTCGCGAGCCAGAAACGCATGCTCGAAAAAGGCGCTGTTGAAACGCCCGGGCGTCAGTACCACGACACTCGGGTTGTTCAGATGGCTGGAACTCTTGAGCGTGTCGAGCAACAGATTCGGATAGTGATCGATCGGTGCAATGCGCTGGGCCGAGAACAGCTCGGGGAACAAACGCATCATCATCTTGCGGTCTTCGAGCATGTAGCTCACGCCGCTCGGGGTTCGCAGGTTGTCCTCCAGCACGTAATACGTGCCATCACCGTCGCGCACCAGATCGACGCCGGAAATGTGCGAATACAAATCGCGGTGCAGGTTCAGGCCCTGCATCGCCAACTGATATTGCTCGTTGGCCAGCACCTGTTCGGCAGGAATTATCCCGGCCTTGATAATCCGCTGGTCGTGATAAAGATCCGCCAGAAACATGTTCAGCGCCTTGACGCGCTGGATACAGCCACGCTCGACAACACGCCATTCGCTAGCGGGAATGCTGCGCGGGATGGTATCGAAGGGGATAAGCCGCTCGGTGCCCTGCTCATCACCATAGAGTGTGAACGTGATCCCGGCGCGGTGAAACAGCAGATCGGCTTCGCGCCTGCGTTGAGCCAAAAGCTCGGGAGGCGTATCGCCCAGCCAGCGGGCGAACTCCCGATAGTGCGGACGGACTACGCCGCCCGCATCGTACATCTCGTCATAAAAGGTGCGGATCATGCCGTACTCCTTGTCACCATGGACACCAAGACCATCGCAAAGCCCGTGCCACCGGCATAAACGCTTTGATTTCAAAAGGTTAGGTAAACACTCGACGTTCTACGCACCATTCCTGTGCACTAAACGCCCAAGCCGATTATTTCGCGCCTCATTCGGAAGCGTCATTCAACCGTGAAATCTATGATCAGCATAGTCAGAGTTGATTTCCGCCAACAACATTAGTTCGCCACACTCCACAGCAACCGAGCAAACAGGGCACCAAACGCCGTTTTTGCGCTAACCGTTATTTTGTCCAGCAGGCGAAGAACGCGTGCGGATTTTAAACAGACTTCCCTTTGCGCCACTCATTTGAGTGGCTTTTTTTTGACCACTGTTTATGAGCGCGAAGCAAAAACAGAACCGACCGATCCAGAACGTATCCCGAATCAGCCGGTAATGTGTTGCCTGACAATCAAAAGCCATCAAGCGTGCAGTCTTCTGATCTCCTGAGTGACACCCCAACCTTCAACCTCACCGTCCATGGGCGAAATCACCATCTGAAAGTCCTGCTCGAAATCACCGATACCGTCATAAGTGGCGTACATCACTTTGCTCAACTGCAAGTGCCAGTTACCGTCATCACGTACGTTTACCTGGGTATTGAGGGATTCACCGCGAAATTGCTCTGCGGCCTGCCGTGCCCGCTCCTCATCCGGGAAGATGGCGTAAAACTCGATGGGATAGATTCGCGCGAAATCAAAACCGCCTTCTTTCATGCGGCGCAGTACGTTACTGCTGATGTCCTCTTGATAGGCTGTGCTCATGAAACGTCCTCCTATGCAACGATAGATAGAGTTTCAACTCTTCCAGAGCGACCGCCGAATCATCGGGGGCCGCCGCACGACAGATAATCCGGCGTGGGGAATCAAGCATGTAGCTGACCAGACCAGGCTTGGCACAGGTCGGGTATCGAGATGTCAGAGGCCGTTTGAACAGCCTCATCTGCAGAGTAGACCCATCGTGGGCAGGATGCCAAGTGGTTGCCACGAAAAGCTTTTTGAATCACCGCAGATCAGGCAACTTCTGTAATGGAAATGATCCGCACACTGTTATGGTCTTTAAGCGTTTTAACCGTAGGCTCGTCGGTGCGCCCGTCAAGATCATTGAGATCCAGCTCATCGGTGACTGGATACAGGTCCTTGCGCAGGAAACGCGCGGCCTCCTCCTCACTGGGACGCTCGTCAAAACCAGCCTCACGGAGTTGCTGCACACCATCCTTGTCCAGATACGAAATGGCCCACTGTTTCATCAATGCCTCCAGAACGAAGCCAGGCACTCTGGCTTATGTGATAAGGACCTTTTGGCCCACGCATTCGTTCCAACGAATTACGCCGGACAGCCCGCGATGACGGGCAAAACAAAAGGCCCTCGCAATGGATGCCGAGGGCCTTTTGTGTACTGCTGATCCGACTTGCCGGTTACCCGGACAAGTCAGTCATGGTCAGTTACGGTTCTTGCTGGCCTCGACACCGGCCGTGTTGTCCAGAAGGCTCTTGGTGGCGGTCTGCAGGAAGCTTTCCAGCTTGCGCTTGAGTTCCTGCGTGTCAGGTGCATCAGGCACTTCTTCGGCAGAAGGCTTGGCACCGAGCGTGTAGGTCAACAGCTTGGCCGGCATTTCTGTCGGTTCGATCAGAATGCGGTTGCCGCTGATGATCGCGACCACCTGCTCACTGCCCGACGGCTTGATCACGCCAAAACCCTTGTCGCCTTCCGGCAGGTTCAGCAGATCGCGGCCCCAGCACTGGTTGCGGTTCAGACCACCCAGACGGCCCATGATGGTTGGCACGACGTCAACCTGCGTGCCGACAATGCTGCTGCGCTGGCCGAATTTCTCTTGTACACCAGGCCCGATCAGTAGCAATGGCACGTTGAAACGCCCCAGGTCCATTTCAGTCAACTGCTTGTCATTGCCGAAACCGTGGTCGCCCAGCACCACGAACAGGGTGTTCTTGTAGTAAGGCTCTTTTTTGGCCTTCTCGAAGAACTGGCCCAGCGCCCAGTCGGCATAACGCATGGCGGTCAAATGCTCATCCAGCGAGCCGTGTCCGGTCACACGCTCGACCGGCAGCGGGTCCGGCAACGCATACGGCGTGTGGTTGGACAGGGTCTGCAGCAGCGCATAGAACGGCTTGCCGTCCTGACGGGCTTTGAGTTCCTGGGCGCCACGGTCGAACATGTCCTGGTCGGAAACGCCCCAGGTCGGATCGGAGAACACCGGATTGACGAAGTCCTCGCGACCGACAAAGTTGGTCATGCCCTGGTTGCTGAAGAAACCCGACTGGTTGTCCCAGGCGAAGTTGCCGTTATAGACATAGACGTCATCGTAGTTGCGACCCGCGCTCAGCAATTGCGGAAGGCCCGACAGCTTATGGCTGCCCTCTGGCGTCTGCATCAGGTACTCAAAACCCGGCAGGTTCGGGAAGCACGCCATGGTGGCGAACATGCCCTGATGGGTGTGGGTGCCGTTGGAGAAGAAGTGGTCGAACAACAGCCCCTCTTTCGACAGCTTGTCGAAATACGGCGTGATGTTGGCATCGTTGCCCAGCGCCCCTACCGAGTGACCGGCGAAGCTTTCCATCAGGATCACGACCACGTTGCGGATCGGCAACGTGTTCTCTACTGGCGGTGTGAAGTCGCGACGCACAGCGGCAATATCAGGTTCTACCAGCTTGTCATGCGAGGTCAGCAGCATGTCGCGCACCGTCTGCTGCGCCTCGGCCTGTGGCAGCGTGGCTTTCCAGATGTTGTCGCGATCTTCGGACATACGGCTCTTGGCCGCCGTAATCAGGGTCAGTGTGCCGTTCAGGCCCAGCTGGTTGGCGAAGTTGGAGTCGGTGGTGTAAGCGTCACCCCAACGCAGCGGTGGGCCTTGGCGCAGGGTGCCACGGATGCACACCACCATAACCAGCAATACCAGCACGAAAACGCCAACACGCATGTACCACGGCGCAACTGTACTGACCGTCTGGGTGCCCTTCGTCGTTACGAGGCGTGGCCGCGTCAGGCGGTCGATGCCCTTGAATACCAGGCTCAACAGCCAGGTCACGATCGCCCAGGCGAGCAGGTAGCGAACCACCGGAAAGCCATACCAGAGCATGCTCAGGACAGTCTTGGGGTCTTCCTTGACGTATTGAAACACCAGACCGTTCAGGCGCTGGTGAAACTCACGGTAGAAGTCCATTTCCATCAAGCCGAAGAACAGCGTGATGCTGCCGACCAAGGTCAACCAGAACCGGAAAAACCCGCGTGCAGCCATGGCCCGGGCGCTGAACAGCGACAGCACCAGCGGAATGAGCAGATACATGGTCAGGCGCAGGTCGAAGCGCGTGCCGTTAAACAGTGCTTCGAGGAATGTCGAGGCTGGCGTGTCGCCAATCATCTCGCGGTTGTAGACCAGCAGACCGATACGCAACAGCGTGTACATCACCATCAAAGCGAAACCGCTGAGCAGGATGTAAGCCAGATGAGATTTGACAGTCGGGTTTAGCAGGCGGGCTTGCCGATGAATCTGGGCGTCCGTTTTAGCCATGGTTGTCAGGATCCGGTGGATTCAGGGGTAGGTTCAGGGTGCAGCACCGCCC
>NZ_LJQT01000106.1:12595-50126 GCF_001400515.1 Pseudomonas meliae
CCTCCCTGAGGGCGGGCGGCGTACGACAGGGCGCAGATATTACTTGATTGCAGGTCGCCAGGGGCCGGGGCGGCCCATGAATACGCGTGCCTGTTCAGCTTCGCGCGCAATTCTGGGACAGAAAGTGTGAAATTTCTGTCGCCAGTTGCGCGCTTCAACGCCTCTCAGGCGGCGTTAAGGCTGACCCGGCCGGTAACGTCAGATCGATTGATCAGTCGTTGCTGGCCTTGCTCACAGCCTGCAGTACGTACTGCGGCAAGGCGAATGCGCCAATGTGAACTTCCGGGTTGTAATAGCGCGTAACAATACCGCTGCCCGTGAAGCGCTGACGCAGGGTTTCCAGTGGCAGTTTGCGGTAGCTCTTGTCAGTGGCGCCCCAGGCAAAAGTCATTGCACCGCCGATGTAGGTCGGGATGGCGGCCTGATAGAAATGCCAATCGGCAAACAGGCCATTCATGCGTCCTGCAGTGGTCTGCACACCGCTCAGTTGCATGAAGGGCGTACCGTTCTGGGTAACCAGAATGCCGCCTTCGTTCAGGCAGCGATGACAGGCCTGATAAAAGTTCTCCGAAAACAGCACTTCGCCCGGACCGATAGGATCAGTGGAGTCGGAGATGATCACGTCGAACTTCTCTTCGGTCGTCGCGACAAAGCGCATGCCGTCGTCGATGACCAGGTTCAAGCGCGAATCGTCAAAAGCGCCACTGGAGTGATTGGGCAGGAACTCCTTGCACATCTCGACCACCGTGGCGTCGATCTCGACCATGGTGATGTGCTCGACGGTCAGGTGCTTGGCGACTTCGCGCAGCATGCCGCCATCGCCGCCGCCAATGATCAGTACACGTTTGGCAGCGCCGTGGGCCAGAATCGGCACGTGAGTGAGCATTTCGTGATAGATGAACTCATCCGCCTCGGTGGTCTGGATCACGCCGTCCAGCGCCATGACGCGGCCCATGCGCGGGTTCTGGAAGATCACCAGATGCTGGTGTTCGGTACGCACTTCGTGCAGCATTTTTTCCATACGAAAGCGCTGGCCGTAGCCTTCGTACAACGTTTCCTGATAATCGCTCATGGGTAAGCTCCCGCTGGGTACTGATGACAGGACGGCCGACCGCCCACAACAAAGGCGCGCATTCTACGTCGAGGAACATGACAGGTCGAACCTCTGTGCAGCGTCTTGCTTGCAAATGCCTTGGCCCATGAACGAAAAACGCCTGATTACTCAGGGTAATCAAGCGTTCGTTGATAACCTGGCGGCTTATCAGATTCGCACGTTGCCACGCGGTCCGAGGATTGCCCAGATGATCAGGCCCACAACAGGCAACAGCACGATCAACAATACCCAGAGAATTTTCTTGCCGGTCTCGGCGCCGCTTTTCAAGACATTGATGATGGCCCAGATATCGAGCGCCAGAATGATCAAGCCGACCAGGCCGTTGAAACTAGAACCCATGGTGTTGCCCCTAATTGAATGCTTACCTTCCTAGGATAGTTGCGCCGTTCGGGGGTTCCGTTGAACCAACCTTATATTCTCAGGCTCCCAACGGGGGTCGACTTCGCATTTCATTCATTATCGCTTTCACCCTCACACAGGTAGCCGTCTTCATGCCAACGCCCGCACAACCCCGAACGCCTTGGGCGACATGGTTTAACCATCTTCAGGGCAGCCCGCTGGTGAGCCTGGGTTTCGCCCTTGCTCTGCTGATCGTCGTCGGCCTCGGCGGCATCAGTCTTTACAACGCCTTCTATGGCACTAGCCAGGTCAACTTCAATCATGCACTGCTGGGCGGCACGGCCGGCTTCCTGGCGACGGCGCTGGGTGCAGTCATGGCGGTCGCCCTGCGCAACGTTTCGCAACGCGCTCAAGACATCATGCTCGGTTTTGCTGCCGGCATGATGCTGGCTGCCAGCTCGTTCTCGCTGATACTGCCCGGGCTGGAGGCCGCCCGGGGCATAACCCACAGTGGCCCTTGGGCGGCTGCGACGGTAGTGACCGGTCTGGGTTTGGGTGTGCTGTTGATGCTTGGGCTGGACAAGTTCACCCCGCACGAGCATGAAAGCGTGGGCCGTCAGGGTCCTCATTCAGAGCGAATCAGCCGGGTCTGGCTGTTTGTCCTGGCGATTACCCTGCATAACCTGCCGGAGGGCATGGCGATAGGTGTGAGCTTCGCCAGCGGCGACATGAACGTCGGCCTGCCGTTGACTACTGCCATTGCTATTCAGGACATCCCTGAGTGCCTGGCCATTGCGCTGGCCCTGCGTGCTACCGGGCTGTCGGCATTCAAGGCAATGCTGGTGGCCATCGGTTCAGGACTCATGGAGCCGCTGGGCGCGCTGGTGGGCCTGGGTATTTCCAGCGGGTTTGCCATCGCCTACCCGCTCAGCATGGGGCTGGCGGCAGGTGCGATGATCTTCGTGGTGTCCCATGAAGTCATCCCGGAAACCCACCGCAACGGCCATCAGACCTCGGCGACGCTCGGCCTGATGGGCGGCTTCGCGGTAATGATGTTTCTCGACACGGCGCTGGGTTAACCGCGCAATGCCTGCAGAGCGGGTGTGGCATGGATGCCGGCCAACGCTGCCAGTTCAAGCACCCGCGCCTCGTCAAGGCCATACACCAGCACCGCTTGCAGTTCGTCATCCAGCGGCTGGCTGAAGTTCATCAGCACATAGCCGCCCATGTCCTTGTTCATGCTGCTCAATTGAATCTGAATCCGGTTGAGCGCTACCAGTGGTTCGACCTTGGCCAATTGTTTCGGCTTGATGTTGAACGTCACGTCCTTGCCGAATGACTGCACGATCTGCTCAAACAGGTCCATATAACTGTCGGCCTGAAACAGCACGGTTTCCGGCAGACTGCCCACCACCACCCATTCGCCCAGCGGAATCGGAAAGGTATCGTCGTAGTTGATATCAGGGTTGGCGGCCAGAAAAGCCTGAGGGTCGGCATACGCCTGCGCGGCTTCATCGGCAATACGCACGATTTCGTCGTCGCCCATGCAGCCGGAGCTGACTTTGCTGATTAATTCGACCAGTGAGTCTTTCATGGGAGCGATCCTGATAACGGGCAAAAAAAAGAGGCGCGAAGGATAACGGTAAATCCATCGCGCCTCTATGTGTTCATGCCCTGAAGGCACTCGGCATCAGGACCGGGCCGGCTGCACACCCAGTTTGATCAGTTGATCAATGGTGACAGTCGCACCCATTGCCTGAGCGGCACCCAGTGCCGTGATGCCCTTGGCATCAGTGGCATGCGGGTCCGCGCCCTGACTGATCAGGTAATCGACTATCTCGTTGCGATTGAACATGGCCGCCATCATCAACGCAGTACGACCATCGGCAGAGGCGCCGTCGACGTCGGCACCGGCCTCGACCAGCAGCCTGACCACTGCCAGATCACCCTTGAACGCTGCGCCAGCGATGGGGCTCTGGCCATTATCGTTACGAATTTCAGGGTCAGCCTTGTGGTTCAGCAGCACACGGACCGCATCCGCATGGCAGTGGTAGCTGGCCAGCATCAGCAGCGTATCGCCCTTGTGGTTGCGCAGGTCTGCGGGCAGGCCTTTTTCAAGCAGACGCTCCAGCATGACTGCATTTCCCTGGCGAGCCACATCGAATACCTGCTCGGCGAACTTGGCGGCTTCGTCTTCAGTCATGGTTTGCGAAGCGCTGATATCTGTATCGGTCATTAACTACTCCTTGGCGCACGGTACTCCGGGCATGCGTTGACCCGGCGTCGATACACACACTGACCTCAAGTCTCGCCAGCTGTTCGATCAGCATCGATGCGGATGCGCAATGCCTGCTCCTGATCACCGCAATCGATGCAATCGATGCAATCCTCCTTCTGCCCGATATCCATCGTGCAGGAAACGGCAAAATGCAGGGCGCACGAAGGGTGTTCATGCAAAATGCACGAAGCCTTAAAATAGAGAATATTTCAAGTCATTGATTTTAAAGGATTTAATTCAAGTGCAAAGACTGGCACAGACACTGCAATAGTACTTCCAAGCTTATTATCCCATGAGCAATGGAGCCGCCAGACATGACTTTTATTCAAGAAAAATTCGCTTCCGTATTCTCCGCCTACACCGTTACCACCCAGCCACGTCCTGATGGTGGTGTTCTGTTGTCACTGCGTACTCACGATGGCAAGCAGATCCGTCGCTCCGTGTCTTATGCTCAGTTGCACACTCCAGTTCAACTGGAATGGGTAATCAGCGCTATCCGCCGCGACCTGGCTGCACAAGCCAGCGAGTTGCCAGCTATTTCGATGCTGCAAAGTCAGCACCGCTTCGACCTGCCGACTTACCACACCCGTTGATTTTCCCGCCGCCTTGACAGGCGGCACCCGCTGTACGCTCTCATCCCTTGTTTGCCGCGATTACACCTTGTTCTCGCGGCTTTTTTTTGCCCGCGTTTTCAGGTGTCGATTACCTGATCAAACCCCGGCAAAGCGCTTCGCCTACCGCCTGCGCCCTATTGGCGACACCCAGCTTGGAATAGATGGTCTTGAGGTGATACTTCACCGTCGACTCCGACACGTCGCGGATCATTGAGATCTCCCAGGCAGTTTTTCCATCCCTGGCCCACTGCAGTACCTCCAGTTCCCGATGGGTCAAACCGCGAGAGCAGAACTTCAAACCCCGCGCAACGCTGTGCAGCACCGGCATGAGACTGCTCATGAGGTATTTTTGTTCAGCGGAGATCGCTCGCCCCACTTCACCCAGCGTACAAACCGACGTCACGCTGTCGGCACCACGGCAATGGTTCATGTAGCCGTAGGAAATGGCCGGAAGCAGTTCGCACGTATCGACGATTTCTTCGTAACACGCTGACACCGGATACTGTCTGAATGCATCCTGCCAGTTCACAAATCCCAACTGATTGCGATAACAGCGGATGACCGGATCCTGGGTGATGAACTCGCGCTGGCGGTAAGCCTTGCCCCAGGCATCATCGACATTGCAGGTAATGAACGTCAGCAGCACCGGCCCTTTGAACTGATAGAACATCGCCCGCTCACTGTTGCATTCGCGCCTTAGCCATTCGAGGGCATTCTCGACGGCGGTCTGGCCGTCGAGTTCGCTGATCGTGCTCACCATCTGCTGTATCAATAAGTCCCTGCTTGCGCTTTCTTTAATAGCACTGCACATCCGCTGCCGCTCCTTATGCGCCCGTGAATCGGTACAGGTGTTGTCCGTGACTCAGGGGGCGATGGGCGCAGAACTTACACGAATAATCGCGTTGAAGAATGACGAGCAGAACAAACAGATTCAACGCACTTTCAGGTAGGCAACGTCCCACTCAAAAGCAGGACGCTCCTTACAGAAAATAGCGTGCAAGCCTTGCGGCAGGCAGATTTGCATGCTTCGGCATCAGGGCAATGCCGTGCACGACAGGCTGATGTCGTTTAGAACGAAGCAGGGTCGATGAGCGCGAAACTGCTCACATATCTGTGACCCGCAAGCACCCCGCCGTCACGCGCCAGACCGCAGGTGATCATGCCAGCGGCCTGCGCTGCGTCGAGCTCTTCGACGATATCCGAGAGGAACAGAATGTTCTCGGCAGGACACTCGATTGCCTGCGCAATCGTCCGGTAGGACTGCGCTTCGCGCTTGGGGCCGGACGTCGTATCGAAGTAACCACTGAACAGACCGGACAGATCGCCCGCCTCGGAACAGCCGAAAATCAATTGCTGAGCCTGAATTGAGCCCGAGGAATAAACGTAAAGCCTGTAGCCCTGTTGATGCCAGTGTTTCAAGGCATCGACAGCATCCGGATAAACATGGCCCTTGAGCTGTCCGGCGTTATAGCCCTGCTCCCAGACCATGCCCTGCAACGCTTTCAGCGGCGTGGCCTTGCGGTCTTCGGCAATCCATTCCAGCAGTATTGCAATAACCCGCTCGACATCGGCGTCAGGCTCGCCGGCCTCGGTGCGTACCGCTTGCAGCTGCGACGCCACTGCCGGTTGTCCGGCGTTTTGCCGAACAAACCCGGGCAGGTGCTTTTTGGCAAACGGAAACAGCACGTCGAAAACAAAACTCACTGCGCTGGTGGTGCCTTCAATATCCGTGAGGATAGCTTTGATGGGCATCAGAATCGGGCTCCTGTCAGTCTTCCAGCCGTGGAAAACGGCCAGCAATGTCTTCACCGGTAAAATTCGCCACCCAGCCTTCCGGATTGTTGAACAGGCGGATGGCAACGAAATGCGGGTTTTCGCCCATATCGAACCAGTGCCGGGTGCCGGCCGGTACGGAAATCAGGTCGTTCTTTTCGCACAGCACGGCGTATACGTAGTCGTCGATGTGCAATGTGAACAAGCCCCGCCCGGCTACGAAAAAGCGCACTTCGTCCTCGCCATGCCGATGCTCTTCAAGAAATTTGGCGCGCAATTCGGCTTTTTGCGGATGATCGCTGTTGAGACTGATAACGTCCACGGTGACATAACCGCGCTCGGTCATCAGCTTGTCGATCTGGGTGCGATAGGCGCTGATCACCTCTTCCTGACTGGCACCGGGGGTGATCGGCGTCGCGGCCTCCCAACGGTCGAACGCCACACCGTGCTCGGCCAGCGTCGAAGCAATATCTTCCAGATGGGTCAGCACCTTGTTGGGCGTGTCAGGGCTTGAAACGTGATAAACGGACAGGCTGCTCATGGCATGAATCCTCGGTTTAGGGCACCACCTTCCGGCTTTTACAGGCCGGTCAGGCTTACAGGCTGGTTTTAATACGACGTTTTCAACGGTTCAATACCGCGCGCATTTTAAGCTCGCATTCAAAAAGAAACTCGAACGCCTCGATCTGGCGCAAGGCGTCGCTCATTTTCGCCCCCCAGGTGTAGAGACCGTGACCGCGGATCAGGTAACCAGCGCACTCGGGATGGGCGTCCAGCCAAGGCTGCACCTTTGCGGCGAGACGGGCAATATCCTGATCGTTGTCGAAAATCGGTACCACGACCTGCGACTGATGAGTGACCACGCCATGAAAGGCCTTTTGCAGCTCGTAATCCTCGAACACCAGATGATCGGCGGCAGTCAGCCTCGACAGCACCGTCGCATTCACCGAGTGGGTGTGCAGCACCGCGCCGACCTGTGGCCTGCTGCTGTACAACTGGGTGTGCAGCAAGGTTTCAGCAGACGGCTTTTTCCCGGGCTCCAGGCTGTTGCCTGCCATATCGGTAGCCAGCACATCGTCAGGACCCAACTGGCCCTTGTGCCTGCCGGATACGGTCAGCAGCGCCTCGGTGGCTGAAAGACGCGCGGAGTAATTGCTGCTGGTGGCAGGCGACCAGCCGCGGCCATACAGGAAGCGCCCGGCCTCGATTATTTCCACGCTAAGTTGTTCGCGGCTCATACACCTTCCTCTTTCTTGGGTGTGATAATCATGATGGCTGCGGCAAAGGCTACAAGGCTGGCAATGGCAAACGTCCAGGCTGGCCCCAGCGCGTTCCAGCTGTAACCGGAATACAGAGCGCCCAGCGCGCCACCCACGCCGGACAACGCGGCATACAGTGCCTGCCCCTGTCCTTGCTGACGCGGGCCAAAGCTACTTTGCACGAAATGAATGGCGGCGGCGTGAAAGCTGCCGAACGTGGCGGCGTGCATCACCTGAGCAATCAGCAGCGCGGTCAGGTGATCGGCAAACAGCCCCAACAGCAGCCAGCGCAATGCGGCCAGCAGAAAACTGGCGAACAGTAAGTACCTGGCGCACGGAGAAACGCTGCAGATTCCGGCTCATGACCATGAACATCAGCACTTCAGCCACCACACCGACCGCCCATAGCAGGCCGATCAGGCCACGGCTGTAACCGAGCGCTTCGAGGTGCAGGGTCAAAAAGGTGTAATACGGCCCATGGCTGAGCACCATCAGCGCGACACTGAGGTAGAACGCCAAGACACCAGGACGCGCCAGTTGCCTGAGAAAGCCGCCCGACACGGTTTCACGGCTCGACGGTGAGGAATGCGCATTCGGCACCCACCAGCTGCTGACAACGATACCGGCCATGATCGCCAGCGCGATGTAAGGAAACAGATCCAGACTGAACCATTCGAACACCCGTCCCAGCACCACGACCGCCAGAATGAAACCGATCGAGCCCCACAGTCGGATCTGACTGTAACGCGAGGTCTGGCCTTGCAGGTGCGCGAGGGTGATGACTTCGAACTGCGGCAGGATGGCATGCCAGAAGAACGCATAGAGCGCCATGACCATCGCCAGCCAGGCATAGCTTTTTTCGACCAGAATCAGCGAAAACGCCAACAACGTGCAGATGGCACCAGACCGCACAATGTTCAGACGCCAACCGGTGTGATCACCCAGCCACCCCCAGAGATTGGGCGCAACGCAGCGCATCAGCATAGGGATGGCGATCAGTTCGCCTATGCGTGAGCTGGAAAAACCCAAGTGATGAAGATAAAGGGCCATGAACGGCGCAGACAGGCCGAGCAAGGCGAAATAGCACACGTAGAACCCGGACAGCCGCCAGTAAGGAAGCTGTCCGCCGGATGTTTGCGTCACGCTAGCAGTCCGCGACCGTGACAGCGCGCATTACAACTGTCCCAGCACAGGTGTGTTGACGCTGACATCGGCGTTCTGACCGCGATGACGCAGCAGATGATCGAGCAACACGATGGCCATCATCGCCTCGGCAATCGGTGTGGCGCGAATGCCGACACACGGGTCGTGCCGGCCTTTGGTAATGACGTCGGCCGCATTGCCATCGGTATCGATCGAGCGCCCCGGCGTGGTGATGCTGGAGGTTGGCTTGAGCGCCAGATGCGCAATGATCGGCTGGCCGGAGGAAATGCCGCCGAGAATGCCGCCCGCCTGATTGGACAGGAAACCCTGTGGGGTCATCTCGTCGCGGTGCTCGGTGCCGCGTTGTGCAACGCAGTCGAAACCGGCACCGATCTCTACGCCCTTGACCGCATTGATGCTCATCAGCGCGTGTGCCAGCTCGGCGTCCAGACGATCAAAGATCGGCTCGCCGAGGCCGGGCATTACGCCTTCGGCTACTACCGTTATTTTCGCCCCGACCGAGTCCTGATCACGACGCAGCTGATCCATGTAGGCCTCCAGTTCCGGCACCCTGTCAGGGTCTGGGCAGAAAAACGCGTTGTCTTCTACCGAATCCCAGGTCTTGAACGGGATCTGGATCGGGCCCAACTGGCTCATGTAGCCGCGAATGACAATGCCCTGGGTTGCCAGGTATTTCTTGGCAATCGCCCCCGCTGCCACGCGCATGGCGGTTTCCCGTGCCGAACTGCGACCGCCGCCGCGGTAATCGCGAATACCGTACTTGTGGTGGTAGGTGTAATCGGCATGGGCCGGACGGAACAGGTCCTTGATGGCCGAATAGTCCTTGGACTTCTGGTCAGTGTTGCGGATCAGCAGGCCTATGGAGGCACCGGTGGTTTTGCCCTCGAAGACGCCGGAGAGGATCTCGACCTCATCGGCCTCCTGACGCTGCGTGGTATGACGGCTGGTGCCTGGCTTGCGCCGGTCCAGATCACGCTGCAGGTCTTGCAGGTCCAGCTCCAGCCCCGGCGGGCAGCCGTCGACGATAGCGACCAGCGCCGGGCCGTGGCTTTCGCCGGCGGTGGTGACAGTGAACAGCTTGCCGAAAGTGTTGCCGGACATGCGGGCGCTCCGAAAAATCAGCCAAAAAACCAGATCGTTAAACCAAGCGCCAGTATACGCAGGCTCGCGGTTCAGTTCATCCTCGAACCTTCTGTCACGCCGCGCGTCCAAGCGAGACTCTCCCCATGATGGCCTTGCGATGTTATCCGGTAATTCCCTGCTTCGAGTACCAAACGCGCTGCGTCTGCTGGCCCTGCCGATAACATTGACCCTGAGCCTAATCGCCGGAACAGCCAGTGCTGCGGCGCCCAGCGTGGTGCAGCGGCCGATCACGGTGGATACCGAAAACGGCAAACTGTACGGCACTCTGCTAATGCCCCGTTCGGACAAACCGGTCCCGGTGGTGCTGATCATCGCCGGTTCCGGCCCCACCGACCGCGACGGCAACAACCCTGAGGGTGGACGCAACGACAGCATGAAACGCCTGGCGGTGGTTCTGGCTAAAAACAATATCGCCAGCGTGCGCTACGACAAACGCGGCGTCGCAGCCAGCAAGGCAGTTACACCGGATGAACGCAACCTGAGCGTCGAGCGCTACGTGGCCGATGTTCAACTCTGGGCCAGAGCGCTCAAAGCCAACCCGCGCCTCGGCCAGCTGATTCTTCTGGGCCACAGCGAGGGTGCGCTGGTGGCGACGCTGGCGGCTGAAAAAGTGGGTGCAGCAGCGCTGATTTCCGTGGCAGGCACCGGACGGCCTGTCGATCAGGTGCTGCGCGAACAATTTCAGGAGCGCTTGCCACCGGATCTGCTGCAACGCAGCAATCAATTGCTCGATGAACTGAAGGCGGGCAAGACCGACGACAACGTGCCCGCCGAGCTGGAAGTGGTATTTCGCCCCAGTGTCCAGCCGTATCTGATCTCGCTGTTTCGCCAGGACCCCGCCGCAGCCTTCGGTGCAGTGCACATTCCGGCGCTGATTGTTCAGGGGCGCAACGACATTCAGGTGGGCGTGGGCGATGCCCTGCTGCTGCAAAAAGCCAGACCGGATGCCGAACTGGCCCTGATCGACGGAATGAATCATGTGTTGCGTATCGTGCCAGACGACTTACAGCAGCAGTTGTTGTCCTACCGCAACCCGACCCAGCCGCTGGCCAGTGAAGTGACCAAGCGGATCCTGGCCTTCATCAAGGCCCTGCCCCAACCAGGAAAAAAATCTGACGTCAGATAATTGCAAACCCTTCAGTCTTCGGATATCAGGCCGATAGCGGTTTGCTGGCTTCTTGTTCCGTTGCAAGTATCCCGGTGCAAGGCCCAGGAAAGGACACCATTATGACTGACGCGAATATCATGACTGAAACCACTGCAGCACCCGAAAGCGTAGAAGCCGAGGTTCAGGCATCGCCGCAGCCGTGGGAAGACGTTCTGCCCGAGAACTTTCAGATGTTGCGTCTGGCACCACAGCCTACCGACCGCGCCACCGGCGGACGGCCCTTGCGTTTTGTGCAGTTTGGTCGTGCCGAGCGGCACAGCAAGGAATTGAGCCTGCTGCGCATCAATGTGCAGCTGCCAGGCCAACGGGTCCGCAAGGAGCAGAACAATCTGGATGTCTGGGCCGATCACGAAAAGCGCACTGTGCGCTTCGGTCCCGAATCAGGCTTGCAGATCGAGCCGTGGAACCGCGGCATCGGTCGTTTCATGATCGCCCATGCCGTGCATTGGGCGCAGAAAAGATGGTCATCCTACAAGATTGAAGGCGTAGCGCTGGCGAGCAAGGACGGCCTGAACGAAGACACACGCCTGCGTCGTGACCACTTTCTGCGCACCTTGGGTTTTGAAGTAGCGTACGCCGATGCCCAGCACATGAAAGGCACCATCAAGGACGTACACGTCGGCAACCTGCACAGCACCTGGAACAACGACAAGGTGCAGATCATCGAAATTCTCGAAGCCTCGCAAATGCTGGAAAAGGCCGAGAAGAACCTGATCGAACAGGAAGTGACCATTCGCCAGCACGAGGACCGGGTCGGCAAGTACAAGCGCGAGGACGCCGGTCTGCGCTTCACGATTGCCTGCCTGGTGACCTTCGCAGTGTTTCAGGCGGGACTGTTGATCTGGATCGCGACCCACCGATAAAAAAGGAGCTGATCTCAGCTCCCCCTTCTCTCAGTCTTCCCTATCAAACCTTCGACTGGAACAACGCCTGATGGTTGCGGCACTGTTCTGCTGTGAGCATGAACACCCCGTGACCACCGCGCTGGAAATCCAGCCAGGCGAAATCAACTTCCGGGTACAGCGCCTGCACGTGTACCTGGCTGTTGCCTACTTCGACGATCAGCAAGCCTTTCTCGTTCAGGTGATCGGCTGCCTGCGCAAGCATACGGCGTACCAGGTTCAGACCATCGCTGCCACAGGCCAGCGCCAGCTCAGGCTCATGCTGATACTCGTCGGGCATGTCGGCAAAGTCTTCGGCGTCCACATAGGGCGGGTTGGACACGATCAGGTCGAAGCGCTGACCCGGCAAACCGTCGAACCCGTCGCCCTGCACGGTGTAGACGCGATCCTCCATACCGTGACGCTCGATGTTCTGGTTAGCCACCTCCAGTGCGTCGTAGGACAAGTCGGCCAAGGCCACCTCAGCTTCGGGAAACACCTCGGCACAGGCGATACCGATGCAACCAGAGCCAGTGCACAGGTCGAGAATCCGTGCTGGTTCGTTGGCCAGCCAGGGCGCGAAACGCTCTTCGATCAGCTCGGCAATAGGTGAACGCGGGATCAATACACGGTCATCGACAATGAACGACATACCGCAAAACCAGGCTTCGCCCAGCAGATACGGCGTTGGCACACGGTCATCGATTCGGCGTTTGATCAGGCGTTGCAGTTCGGATATTTCATCGACTTCCAGGCGACAATCCAGGTAGCTGTCGGCGATTTCCCAAGGCAGATGCAATGCGCCCAGCACCAACTGCCGCGCTTCATCCCAGGCATTGTCGGTGCCATGACCGAAAAATACGTCTTCCTCGTGAAAGCGGCTGACGGCCCACCGTATATGGTCGCGCACGGTACGCAAACGGGAAGTGATCATGGACAAACTCCTTGGAAAGGCGACGAGCTGCTGTAAGACGAGCCACGGTAAAAGTCTGGTTCCGAACAATGCACATTCTTCGTACCCGATAGGCATGGAAGTTTCCATGATTCGCGTACTGCCATCAAGGCAAACCGCCAGCCACCCCCACCGCCAACTGCCCTGCTGGCCATAAAAACCGTGGCCTGCGATGGTTGCCATTCCCAGAACGCCTCAGCCAGAGGACAATGTCACAAAAGCCCCACACCAAGGAGCCCGTGAATGTCCGATTTAAAGACCATGTTCCAACTCAGCGGCCGGGTGCATGCGCCCGCCAATTTGAGCAATGCGACGCTGATCATCATCGATGCCCAGAAAGAATACCTCAGTGGCCCGCTGGCCCTGACCGGCGTCGACGAAGCCCTGGCCAACATCTGCCAATTGGTCGAGAAGGCCCGTGCGGTCAAGTGCCCGATTGTTCATATTCGCCATCTGGGCACTGTGGGCGGCCTGTTCGACCCACAGGGCGAGCGCGGTCAACTGGTGCCGGAGCTGTTACCAAAGGACGACGAACATCTGGTCGAAAAACGCCTGCCCAACGCTTTCAACGGCACCGGGCTGCATGATCTTCTGCAAAAGCTGGGTCATCTGGACCTGATCGTCTGCGGCTTCATGAGCCACTCGAGCATCAGCACCACGGTTCGCGCTACCAAGGACTATGGTTATCGCTGCACACTGGTCGACGATGCCTGCGCAACCCGCGACTTGCCGAGCCCGCACGGCGTCGTCAGCGCGCAGGTGGTGCATAGAACCGAGATGGCGATCATGGCCGACAACTTCGCCACACTGGCGCTGACCAAAGACCTGATCTGATCTGCGCCGGAACGAGTGGTTGTGTGGGCTTATTCACATAACCGCCTATCCCTTGCCGGCTCGTATCATCCCTGAGGCGGGAACCACCCCTTATTCTCCGGGTCACAGCGCCGATACTCCATTGAGCCGATACCTATTGAGGAAAAGGCATGAAAACGTCAGATGGTTTCGATGCACGTCGCCTGCGCCCCAGGGGTCAGGGCAACTGGGGCAAACGCATCGGTACGCTGATCGCGCTGCTTCTTTTGGCGTCAGGCGTGTTGCTGACCGTTGCCGGAGTTTCCAGCCTGACCGTTCACCCGCAGATGCTCGGCGAGCTGAATGCCAGCCCTGGAGGCGCCGCATTTGTCGCCATCGGCGGGTTGCTGGTGCTTTATCTGGGTGTCTGGCTATGGCGCCGCTGCCGCCGTCAACGCAGTGCCAGCGGCTTGAGTATCTCGGCGCACCTGATGAAAAAACACAACTGACTCTGGCGCTTGAACGGTTAGAATGGCTTCCTTCGCGGAGGCCCCATGCAAGACGACGATTTTTCCCTGTTCAGAAGCGAAACGCGCGGCGTAAAGCCGCTCAAGCATGAACATGCCGATGTCGGCAAACCCAAGACCGATCGAAAAATGCTGGCCCGCCTGCGTCAGTCGGCGACTGTGCGCACCGATTCGGTGACCGTCGACGGCTTGTCGGATCAATTCGTGATCGATGTCGGTCCGGAAGATGTCCTGAGCTGGTCGCGTGACGTCGTGCAGGAAGGCCAGATGCGCAAGCTCAAGCTCGGGCAGATCAGCTTCGAAGGCAGCCTGGACTTACACGGCATGAGCGTGGAAGTGGCGCGTGAGACGCTGTGGGAGTTTCTGGCTGAAGCGACCCGACTGGAAATACGCTGCGTACGTGTCACCCACGGCAAGGCGGTACGCCTGGACGGCAAGCGCCCCATGATCAAGAGCCACGTCAACACCTGGCTGCGTCAGCATTCGCAGGTACTGGGCTTTTGTTCATGCCTGGCCAAGCATGGCGGTGCGGGTGCGGGTGCGGTGTACGTGATACTCAGACGCACCATGATGGAAGGACGCGACGAGTAATCCTCCTCGCGCCCCTCTTGCCGGACAGCAATCTGCTGCCCGGCGTATTACTCAGCGCGGGCCAGGACCGCCCGGGCCACCAGGTCCACCCCCTTCATGATGGCCACCGCCGCCGCCATGTCCGCCCGGACCAGGCCAAAACGGCCAGCAGCCGGAAACCGACGACAGTACGATTGCGAACAACGCTATTTTTGCTACTCGACTCAACATCCGGATTCACTCTCTCGACAGGCAATTGATTAATAACCTGCACAGTCAGACAGCGCCGCACCGGGGAAGTGGGTAGCGATCTGGTCGCCAACGTGTAAGCGCTACGATACAAAACGCATAACGCCCGGTTGATTTGCAGCGCTGCCGTGCACCCGCACTCTTGCGTAAGTTACTATGTGCGCCGTCGGCGACGGGCCAGCCCTCGCACCCATCGAAACCCACACGGAAACACACCCCTGTGACACTGGAACAGAATTACACCGCCATACTCGGGCAACTGGGCGAGGACGTCTCGCGCGAAGGTCTGCTGGACACCCCCAAACGCGCCGCCAAGGCCATGCAGTACCTGTGTCGCGGTTACGCGCAAACGCTGGAAGAAGTCACCAACGGCGCGCTGTTCAGCTCCGATGCCAGTGAAATGGTCATGGTCAAGGACATCGAGCTGTACTCGCTGTGCGAGCATCATCTGCTGCCGTTCATTGGCAAAGCACATGTCGCCTACATTCCCAACGGCAAGGTGCTGGGCCTATCGAAAGTGGCGCGGATCGTTGATATGTACGCCCGCCGCCTGCAGATCCAGGAAAACCTCAGCCGTCAGATCGCCGAGGCCATCCAGCAGGTTACCGGTGCACTGGGTGTGGCGGTGGTGATCGAAGCCAAGCACATGTGCATGATGATGCGCGGTGTCGAGAAGCAGAACTCGGCCATGATCACGTCAGTGATGCTCGGCGAATTCCGTGAAAACGCTGCCACTCGCAGTGAGTTTCTCAGCCTGATCAAGTGACCCGTTCAGCCAGCGTTCACGTGCCACGGCGCACACTGAACGTCCGGTCGATTCCCGCCACTGTCCGCAAGAGGTATGACCGTGTTCATGAAAGCGTTAAGAGTCGGCCTTGGCCAGCTCGTCATCGGTATCGACTTCCTGACCCGCCCGAGCAGGAAAAAGCGCGATCCGCAGGCCCAGGCGGCTGTCGCGGAGGCGGCTCAGGACCTGACGCTGTACCAGTTCCACGCCTGCCCGTTCTGCGTGAAAACCCGTCGCACCCTGCACCGTCTCAATGTTCCTGTCGCTTTGCGCGATGCGAAGAACAACGAGCTTGACCGTCAGACGCTGCTTAATGAGGGCGGCAAAATCAAGGTGCCTTGCCTGCGAATCGAAGAAGGCGACAAAACCGTGTGGATGTACGAATCCAAGGTCATTATCGACTACCTGAATCAGCGGTTCGGCGCGATCTGAACACCTCGTGCCCGACGTGCCTCAACGCGGGCAACCTTCCTCGCGGCAGGCGACATAGGCTTGCAACTGCTTGAGGCGCACGCGGGTCTGGTCAGCCAGGCATTGCGATTGCAGCAACGGCCATATGGAGCCTGAATCCTCGGGCTTGCCAGCCTGATACAGGCAATCGGCGTCACGCAGGGCTATCCACTTCAGTTGTGCATCCTTGAACGCCTGCTTTTTGGCCGGCGTCTTCAGCCACGTCATCTGCGCCTTATACTGCTTGTTGAGATCAGCATCGAGCGCCGACAGCTCATTGGCAGCACACTGATTCATGCTGGCCTGATTGGCATCGCAATCCTGAGCCTGTGCCGAGCAGCCGATACCCAGCGCGATGAAAGCGGCCAGAAGTGCTATTGAAACACGCATAAATTTCCTTTTATTCAGCCAATGGGTGCATCAATCCAGCATACCGACATAACCCGGTTGCGCCTTGACTCGATCCAGCCAGCGCCGAATTCCGGTGTAAGGTGCCAGATCGAAACCGCCCTGATGAGCGACATGGGTATAGGCGTACAGGGCGATATCGGCGATGGAGAAATTCTCACCGACCAGAAACGGTGTGCGATCAAGCTGCTGCTCCATGACCGCCAGCGCTCGATAACCGGATTTCTGCATGGCCCGATACTCGGTCATGCGTTCAGCCGGCAAGCCCAGATAGAACTGGATGAAGCGGGCAACCGCCACCGACGGCTCATGGCTGTACTGCTCGAAAAACTGCCATTGCAGAACCTGGGTGCGCAGCCGCGGTTCGCTCGGAAGATACCTGGAACCATCAGCCAGAAAATTGAGAATCGCATTGGACTCCCATAGACAAGTGCCGTCTTCCAGTTCCAACACCGGGATCTTGCCGTTTGGGTTCTTCTCCAGAAAAGCCGGGGTCTGGGTTTCGCCATTAAGAATATCGACCGGCACCCACTCGTACTCACTGCCCAACAGGTTAAGCATCAACTTGACCTTGTAGCAGTTGCCCGAGTTGTAATCGCCATAAACCTTGTACATCGCCTGCTCCCTCGATATGCCTGTATTGCCGGCTCTGATCAGGCGGCTTTCAGATTCTGTGCCGCACGGACCACGGACGCCAGTCGTTTTATGCCTTCATTCAGACGCGCCGGGTCGATATGACTGAAATTGAGGCGCAGATGGCCGTGATTGGCGTCCGGGTCAGCAAAAAAAGGTTCGCCCGGCATGAACGCGACGTCCTGCGCCAACGCGACATCCAGCAAGGTACGGGTGTCCAGCGGCTGTTTCAGAGTCAGCCAGAAGAACAATCCGCCTTGCGGGCTGTTCCACTCGGCCAGGTCTGAAAAATGCGTCTGCAAGGCATCCTCGAATGCAATCCCGGCGACCACGGTAGAACTCGCACAGCGTCAGCAGATGTTCACGATAGTGCTCAGTGCCAATCCACTGCAAGGCCTGCCATTGGCCAAGGCGATTGGTATGTAGATCGGCGGACTGCTTCAGGCGCAACAGGTTCGGAAACAGATCGGGACTGGCGATCAGATAACCCACACGCAGGCCGGGCAATAGCGTTTTGGAGACCGTGCCGGTGTAGATCCAGCTTGCTGTCTTCAGGCCGCTGACAATCGGCCTGGCACTGCCGCCGTCAAAACTCAACTCGCGGTACGGCTCATCCTCGATCAACGTAACGCAGAACTCGTCAAGCAACGCCGCAACCGCATCGCGGCTGGCCTGGCTGTAGCGCACTGCCGAGGGGTTCTGGAACGTCGGGATCAGGTAGGCGAATGCGGGCCTGTGCTGCTCCAGGCGCTGGCGCATGGCAACCAGGTCCGGGCCTTCGGCCTGCAGGGGCACAGTGATGCAGTCGGCACCAAACAGCTGAAATATCTGCAGCGCCGCCAGGTAGGTGGGTGCTTCAAGCAGAATCTCGGTGCCTTTGTCGATGTAGAGCTTGGCCGCAAGGTCCAGCGTCTGTTGAGAACCACTGACCACCATGACCTGACTGGCATTGCAAGCAATACCCAGGGCGCGGGCGTCGGCAGCCAGCGCTTCGCGCAGCGCAGGTTCGCCCTCGCTCATGCCGTACTGGCCCAGAAAAACAGGCATGTCAGCCCACTCGACTTTGGGCAGCATCGACTCGGCAGGCAGGCCACCGGCGAACGACATCACTTGCGGGCGCTGAGCGGCGGCGAGGATCTCGCGAATCAGAGAACTTTTCAGACGGGAAACGCGTTCGGAAAAAGCCATGGCACTTACCTGTAGCCGAGACGAAGGAAAATAAGTCAAACTTGTTGACTCAAATTACGACGCCCAGCCCGGATACGTCAACATGCTTGACTTGAAAAAACCTGCCAATCAACAAATGGCCATGGAAGCCTTCTTCTTCGGCTACCAGGCGTTCACCGCCAAGGCTGATGAAATGCTGGCCAAGCGCGGCTTCAGTCGCGTGCATCAGCGCATTGTATTTTTCATCGCTCGCTATCCCGAACTGAGCGTCAAGGAACTGCTCACGGTATTGGGCGTGAGCAAGCAGGCGCTCAATGCCCCGCTGCGCCAATTGATCGGCATGGACCTGGTGCACAGCACCGCCCCGGAAACCGACAAACGCAAACGACTACTCGGGCTCACCGATGAAGGCGCCCGTTTCGAGCAGGCGTTGCGGCGTGAACAGGTCAAGCTTCTGCAACGCGTGTTCGCCGAAGCGGGTCAGGAAGCGGTGGATGGCTGGATGACAGTCAACCTCGCGCTGGGCCAGACACTGCAATCCGGTGCGTGTCCAATCGGGACTGACGTCGAGTAAATGCCACTGTCGCAACTGTGCTGGCGGTTACTCGTATCGCTGTATCGTAAAGCCGAGTGGTCATGCGTTTAGGCTTGGCGTCCTTTGCTACCTGCCCGCTTCAAGGAACGCCCTGCATGAACGAAACCCTCAAGGCACCATTGCGCCCGCTGACCGACTCATCGCCGTCTGCGGTGGTTGCCGGCTTCATTGCTATGATGACTGGCTGCACCAGCTCACTGGTGCTGATGTTTCAGGCCGGACAGGCGGCCGGTCTGAGCAGCGTGCAGATTTCGTCCTGGCTGTGGGCGTTGTTCATGGGCATGGCGGTGTGCAGCATCGGCCTTTCGTTGCGCTACCGCATGCCGATTACTGTCGCGTGGTCCACACCCGGTGCCGCACTGCTGATCACCGGTCTGGGTGGTGTGGCATACCCGCAGGCGATTGGCGCGTTCATGACCAGCGCGCTGCTGGTTATTCTGTGCGGCGTAACGGGCAGCTTCGAACGTATCGTGCGGCGTTTGCCAGCCTCGCTGGCTGCGGCCTTGATGGCGGGAATCCTGTTCAGGATCGGCAGTGAAATTTTTATCGCCGCCCAGCACCGCACCAGCCTGGTATTGGGCATGTTTTTCACGTATCTGGTGGTGAAGCGTCTTTCCCCACGCTACTCGGTGCTGCTCGCATTGCTGGTGGGCATCGGGATATCGGGCGCGCTGGGCTTGCTGAACTTCAGCGATCTGGCACTGCAAGTCGCCATGCCGGTCTGGACCACTCCCGAGTTTTCCTGGGCCGCGACGGTCAGCATCGGCATTCCGCTGTTCGTGGTGGCCATGACCTCACAGAACATGCCGGGTGTGGCGGTGTTGCGAGCCGACGGTTACTACCCGCCTACCTCACCGCTGATATCGGTAACAGGCTTTGCTTCTTTGCTTACCGCACCGTTCGGCTGCCACGGGATCAACCTGGCCGCCATCAGCGCCGCCATCTGTACCAGCCCTCATGCGCACGAAGACAAGTCCAAACGCTACACAGCGGCGATATGGGCCGGGATTTTCTACGCAATCGCCGGGATTTTCGGCGCCACGCTGGCAGGTCTGTTCAGTGCGTTCCCCACGGAGCTGATGATTTCGATTGCCGCACTGGCGCTGCTCGGTTCGATCACCAATGGCCTGACCGTGGCCATGGCCGAGCCCCGCGAGCGCGAACCCGCTCTTATCACCTTTATGGTGACGGCCTCAGGGCTGACGCTGTTTTCCATAGGTTCGGCATTCTGGGGCATTGTTGCGGGCCTGCTGACCATGCTGATCCTCAATGCACGCAAGGCCGGATAAGCCTGCCTCAAGCGTATGGCAAAACAGCAATCAACTGCGGGCAGCGGCCGATACCAGCAAGGTTCCGGCATCTGCATCAAGTATTGCCTGCGTTCCGAGTGGCAAGGCCTGATTGAGATCTCCATGCCCTACCGGCAAGCCGCCCAGCACCGGAATGCCCAGACTGCCCAGCCGTTCCAGCAGCACATCGGCGGGGCTGATGGTGCCGCCGGTGTTCGCGGCAGGGGTGAACTCGCCCACCGCGACACCCGCCAGACGCGCAAGGATGCCGCAGTTACCCAGATGGGTCAGCATGCGGTCAACCCGATAGGCCGGTTCGTTGACCTCTTCGATGAGCAAAATCGCACCGGTCATGTCGGGCATGAACGGCGTACCCACCGAAGTATCGAGGATGCACAGATTGCCGCCCAGCAACAGGCCCTGCGCGCTGCCGCCGGTTCTGACCTTCGCCGTTGGTGAGGCATGATCGGCCTTGAGCAATACCGGCTCGGTACTCATCAGCACATGGTGCATGCCGCTGACGAACAGGCCACCGCGTTCCAGCTGCGAGGCGACCGGGCCATGAATAGTGGCCAGACGCGCATGGTTCCATAGCGCACCATGTAGTGCGGTGATATCGGAAAAGCCGGTCACCAGCTTGGGGTCACGACGCACAGCGTCCATATCCACCTGCTGGACAATTCGCTGCACGCCATAGCCGCCGCGGTTGCAGATGACCGCACGGATCTCCGGATCAGCCAGCGCGGCATTTAGGTCAGCAAGCCGCTCCTCGTCGGTCCCCGAATAGAATGAGTATTTGCCCAGTGCATGCGGATAGACACGCGGACGCAGCCCCCACCCCTTGAGTACTTCGACCGCAGCGTCGATTTTGCCAGGGTCAACCGGCCCGGCAGGCGACACCAACGCCACGGCGTCGCCAGCGCTCAGAACCTTAGGGTAAAGCGTCGGTTTAGATATAGCTGGCATTACGGTCACCCAGGTGTTTGTCGAGCGACGAATCTAGAGCACAGCCGCAACTGACTCAAGCCCTATCGGCCTTCAGCATGCGTCATCTGCAGATCCGTCTGAACGCCAAAGCCGCAACGGACTCCTATCAATCACATGGATCAAACAGCATTCGCTTGATGATCGCTTCTTGCCTGAGCAACGCGGCGAGCGTTTGAATCCATCTTTGAACCATTTTCTGGAGACCCTGCCATGACTGATCTTTCCAACCGCCAGTTCCTGCTCGCCAAGCGTCCGTCGGGCGATGTGCGCCGTGAAGACTTCACCTATCAAGAGGCTCCGGTCACCGCACTTGCCGAAGGCCAGATACTGGTCAGGAACAAATACCTGTCGCTGGACCCGGCGATGCGTGGCTGGATGAATGACGGAAAATCCTACATTCCGGCCGTAAAGCTGGGCGAAGTGATGCGCGCCCTGGGCGTGGGCGAAGTGCTTGAATCGAAAAACCCGAAATTTGCTGTAGGCGACCATCTGCAAGGCGCACTTGGCGTTCAGGATTACTTCGTGGGCGAGCCAAAAGGCTTTTACAAGGTCGATACCAGCCTTGCCCCGCTACCGCTTTATCTGTCTGCTCTGGGCATGACCGGCATGACTGCCTACCTGGCGCTGCTGGATGTCGGCCAGCCAAAAAGCGGTGATACCGTAGTGATTTCCGGTGCAGCGGGTGCTGTCGGCAGCGTCGCCGGACAAATTGCCAAGCTCAAGGGCTGCCGGGTTGTCGGCATCGCAGGAGGCGCAGAAAAATGTCGTTTACTGACCGAAGAACTGGGCTTCGATGCAGCCATCGACTATAAGTCCGAAGACGTTATGGATGGTTTGAAGCGCCACTGTCCGGATGGCGTGAACGTGTACTTCGACAACGTTGGCGGCGACATTCTGGACGCGGCGCTCAGCCAGCTGGCGGTCGGCGCGCGCGTGGTGATCTGCGGTGCCATCAGTCAGTACAACAACACCACGGCGATCAAAGGCCCGGCCAACTACATGTCACTGCTGGTCAACCGTGCACGCATGGAAGGCTTCATCGTACTCGACCACCCCGAGCGCTTCGCTGAAGCCGGTCAGGTAATGGCGGGCTGGATCAAGGAAGGCAAGCTCAAGAGCAAGGAGCATATCGTCGACGGTCTCGAGACTTTCCCGGAAACCTTCCAGATGCTGTTCAGCGGTGAGAACCAGGGCAAGCTGATCTTGAAAGTGGAATAAAGCTCGCGGGCCGGACACCTCATGCTTCGGCATGGGGTGCCTTGCCTGACGCTGTGCGTCCTCGCGCTCAAGCCAGCTCGGCAACCACCGCAGCCAGGGCCTTTGCCGGGTCAGCTGCCTGGCTGATCGGGCGGCCGATGACGAGATAATCGGAGCCGACGTCCAGAGCCTGGCGCGGAGTCAGAATGCGGCGCTGGTCGTCCTGCGCACTGCCCGCAGGACGAATGCCGGGCGTCACCAGTTGCAACGACGGGTGAGCCGCTTTCAGGGCCTGCGCTTCCAGCGCCGAACAGACCAGACCGTCCATACCGGCCTTCTCGGCCAGCGCGGCAAGGCGCAGCACCTGCACCTGCGGATCAATGTCCAGGCCGATACCGGCAAGGTCTTCCCGCTCCATACTGGTCAGAACGGTAACGCCAATCAGCAGTGGTTGAGGACCGCTGCGCTGCTCCAGCACTTCGCGGCACGCCGTCATCATGCGCAGTCCGCCTGAGCAGTGCACGTTGACCATCCACACGCCCATCTCGGCAGCGGCCTTGACCGCCATCGCCGTGGTATTGGGGATATCGTGGAATTTGAGATCAAGAAACACCTCGAAGCCCTTGTTGCGAAGGGTCTCGACGATATCGGCCGCGCAACTGGTGAACAGCTCCTTGCCGACCTTGACCCTGCACAGCTTGGGATCGAGCTGATCAGCCAACCGCAAGGCGGCTTCACGGGTCGGAAAATCCAGGGCGACGATGACAGGAGTCTGGCAGGCGGACATGAGCGTGGTCTCAGGTAAGTCGAAATCGGCGCGCATTGTAGCCGAACCGGCGAGCAGACGGGACCCGTAGATCGGCATTTAGCCAGTCGCGTCCATAAAAAGTCATGATTCCCTGCACCCGCAGCGACCACTGCTTCGATGGCCTGCACCAAACCTGCACAACCCGATGAATCGGTTCACTGCAGCGTTCTGTAAACGACCCGTTTTGAAGCAACACGACAATGATCAGTGCACTGGCACGGCCTCTGCAACAGGATGTTTCAACGATTACCGAATCTCAGGGAGATGACCATGAGCACGCAACTCAAGCCAACGCTGGGCACGATTCATCTATGGGGGATCGCTGTCGGGCTGGTGATTTCCGGCGAGTACTTTGGCTGGAGTTACGGCTGGGGCGTGGCGGGTACACTGGGCTTTTTGGTAACAGCCTTGATGGTTGCGACCATGTACACCTGCTTCATCTTCAGCTTTACCGAGCTCACTACGGCCATCCCGCACGCGGGCGGCCCATTTGCCTATAGCCGCCGCGCTTTTGGCGAAAAAGGCGGGCTGATCGCCGGTATGGCCACGCTGATCGAATTCGTATTCGCGCCACCGGCCATTGCCATGGCAATCGGTGCGTACCTTAACGTGCAATACCCGGGGCTGGACCCTAAACATGCGGCTGTCGGCGCTTACATCGTGTTCATGGCACTCAACATCGTGGGCGTAAAGCTGGCAGCAACCTTTGAGCTGGTCGTGTGCATTCTCGCCGTGGCCGAGCTGCTGGTGTTCATGGGGGTGGTCGCACCTGCATTCAGCTTCAGCAACTTCGCCCTCAACGGCTGGGCCGGTTCCCAGACCTTCGGGCCGGAAGCGATTGCCGGCATGTTCGCCGCCATCCCCTTTGCGATCTGGTTCTTCCTGGCCATTGAAGGCGCTGCAATGGCCGCCGAAGAAGCCAAGGACCCGAAACGCACCATCCCGAAGGCCTACATCAGCGGCATTCTGACCTTGGTGATACTGGCGATCGGCGTCATGCTGTTTGCCGGTGGCGTGGGCGACTGGCGCACCCTGGCCAACATCAACGACCCACTGCCGCAAGCAATGAAAGCCGTGGTCGGTGACAGCTCCGGATGGCTGCACATGCTGGTGTGGATCGGCCTGTTCGGTCTGGTCGCCAGCTTCCACGGCATCATCATGGGTTACTCGCGCCAGTTCTTCGCCCTCGCCCGTGCCGGTTACCTGCCTGCCTCGCTGGCCAAGCTGTCACGCTTTCAGACACCGCACCGGGCGATCATCGCAGGTGGCCTGATCGGCATCGCCGCCATCTACAGCGATGGCCTGGTCAACCTGAGCGGCATGACACTCACCGCCGCGATGATCACCATGGCTGTTTTCGGCGCTATCGTCATGTACATCATGAGCATGCTCAGCCTGTTCAAGCTGCGCAAGACCGAGCCTGACCTTGAGCGCAGCTTCCGCGCGCCAGGCTACCCGGTGGTGCCCGGCATTGCGCTGGCTCTGGCAATCGTGTGTCTGGTGGCAATGGCCTGGTTCAACATGCTGATCGGCCTGATTTTCCTCGGGCTGATGGCCATAGGTTTTATCTACTTCAGCCTGACCGCCAAATCGCGCGCCGATGCACCGACCGACGCGATGCTGACCGGGCAATAATTCAGAGACTTTCCGGGGTTGCGTGCAAAGGGTTTTGCACGCAACCCGATCAGGGCACATACACTTGAACCATTGAGCAGCCTCGCTGCTCAAACCGGTATCACAACAAGGAGAGCGCTATGCCCTGGTATGCCTGGTTAATTCTGCTCGTAGCCATCGGCTCGATCGTCGGCGGTCTTATGATGCTGCGCGATACAGCCAAGAAACTGCCCCTCACCGAAGAACAACTCAAGCGCGTCCATGAGCGCAACGCCGAAATGGACGCCAAGGAAGCCAAGGACCGTTAAATAAGTCCGGGTGGCAGGCTGAAACCTGCCCCTGCCTATTTCCCGATCTCTGCGCTGACCGAAAGCACCTTGATATGAAGCGGCTGAAAGATCGTCTCCAACTCGCCGTCCGCGCGCAACTTCTCCAGCAGCGCTTTGAAGTGTGGAACATCAATGTTGCCATTGGGGCGCAACAATGCGTATTGACGGTAGATCTGATCAACGCGTTCGGAGACCATTAACTGCGCCGCTTCATCTTTGTTATGTGCCATAAAATCAATCAGATAGGAACGGGTAACAGGCGCGATATCCGCGCGATTGCGCACCACCATCAATAGATTACTGTCGTGAGAATAGGTGGAGGTCACATTGAAGTGCTCACTCAAGTACTTCTGATCGGTATTGAAGTTGGCAAATCCATAATGGTAACCACTGAACAACGCCAGACGTTTGTCAGACAGATCATCGAAGTAATTCTGATCACGCCCTTCGACCCGCCTTGCTACATAGACCTCGGCATCTTCAAGGCCCAGATCGACGGTTTCGTGCGCAATATCCTTCCAGCCCCAGTCAGGGTTCTCGAAGATCGCAACATCGAAACGCCCTTCCGCGAATTCACGAAAACGCCGGGGCACGGAGGTGGGGATCATCACAAACTCGTAATCGTCCTGCTCGGCATTCAGGGCATCGATCAGCTTGGGCAACAGACCGGCGTCTTCGCCTTTTTCAGGGCGGACCATATACGGAGGGAAATGCACGGCGGCCACCCGCACGACCTGCGCGGCATAGACTTGGGACGTTGCCATGAACGGCACAAAGAGCAGAAGGCCTGTGGCGAACGTGCGCGCGACGCCATCAATTAATACTGCAAATTTTTTCATAAAACACGACATCAATCAAAGTCCTCCACGCTATGCGGTTTCCATGATTTAAACAACTGTCAAATCAACGGCGTCAGCATTGCTCACAGTGGTTACTATTGTGCAACGCTGCGATGAACTCGCGTGAGGCACCAATGCAATTGGCAGCGGTCACTGTAAGGGCAGTTGTAAAAACGATATTGTCGGCGCAGCCTCAAGCGTGGGCGCAACAGGCTAATCTGGCTACGCTGAAGCCATTGACTATCGTAAGGGAGCTTGATGATGCCGCATTGGCTGGTGATTGATCTGGAGGCTACCACTGAAGAAGGTGGCTGGCCGGTCGCAGAAATGGAAGTCATCGAAATAGGCGCGACGCTGGTCAATCAGGACGGGCGCGAGCTGGACCATTTCGAGCGCTTCGTACGCCCCGCACGCAGGCCTGTGCTGACTCATTTTTGCCGAGAGCTGACCCATATCAATCAAAGCAGTATCGACAGCGCTGCGCCCTTGACGGCCGTGTGGCCTCAGTTCGAGCGCTGGCTGAGCCATCACCGTGCCCGCGTGCTGGGTTGGGCCAGCTGGGGGGATTACGACCGCCAGCAACTGGAAGAGGAATGGCGCTACCACCGCCTCGACAGCGCATTGTCGAGCATGCCGCACGTCAATCTCAAACAGCGATTCGCCCAGGCCCGTCAGTTACAAAAGCCGATGGGCCTGAACAGCGCCCTGCAATTGGCAGGCATGCAATTCACAGGTCAGCAACACCGGGCACTGGTTGATGCACGCAATACCGCCCGGCTCTTGCCGTTGATACTGCCTAATTGAATCTCGCTGCACGTCGTCGTTTGTTCAGCATCGACTTGCAAGGGGCGTGACGAGTTTTACCGTGTTGGGCATACTGGCGGGCCATTTCCAGCCCTTTCAAAAGGAATCGCCCATGTTCAAGGTCAACGAGTACTTCGACGGCACCGTCAAATCCATCGCCTTCAGTCAGGTCGACGGTCAGGCAACCATCGGTGTCATGGCGGCGGGCGAATATGAGTTCGGTACAGCGCAACGGGAAATCATGCACGTGATCTCCGGCGAGCTGAACGTGAAGCTCCCGGACAGTACCGACTGGGAAACTTTCTCCACCGGCAGCCAGTTCAATGTCCCGGCCAACAGCAAGTTCCAGCTCAAGGTCAGCGTTGATACCGCTTACCTGTGCGAATACCGCTGAGACTGAACACGTGGGGGGCCTGACCTCCCACCTTGCCCGCACACCTGCCTATACTGCCCCTTTCTATTCGACGCCAGCATTGAACTGCAACGCCGCCAGACGTGCGTAGAGCGGGTTGCTGGCAATCAGTTGCTGATGGGTACCGACCGCCACCAGCCGGCCCTGATCCATAACGGCAATCCGGTCGGCATTCTGCACAGTGGCCAGTCGATGGGCGATGACCAGCGTAGTACGGCCCTGCATCAGGCTTGGCAAGGCTTGCTGAATCAAGTGCTCACTTTGCGCATCCAGCGCACTGGTCGCCTCGTCCAGCAACAGGATCGGCGCATCGACCAGTAACGCACGGGCAATCGCCAGACGCTGCCGCTGTCCGCCGGACAATCCCACCCCACCCTCACCCAGATGCGTACCGTAGCCGTCGGCCATGTCGAGAATGAACTCGTGCGCATGGGCGATACGCGCTGCTGCCTGTACCTGCTCAAGGCTGGCACTGGCGTTTCCGTAACGAATGTTTTCCTCGACACTGCCGAAAAACAGTGCGGGCGATTGTGAAACCAGCGCGAAGCAGCGGCGCAGATCGTGCGGATCGAGCCGTGCGATCGGCACGCCCTCGATCAGGATGCGCCCTTGAATCGGGTCGTAGAAACGCAGCAGCAGGTCGAGGATAGTCGACTTACCTGCTCCGGAAAGCCCGACCAGCGCCAGGGTTTCACCGGGCTCGATGTTCAGGGTCAGGTTATCCAGCGCATTGCGCTCGGGACGCGACGGGTAGGCGAAAGTGACATTCTCCAGCGCCAGACGCCCGCTGATGCGTTGCGGCAGGCTCTGCAGCTCTGTGGCTGGCGCTTTGATCTCGCTGCGAGCCTGAAGCAGCTCGCCAATCCTCTCTGCGGCACCGGCGGCGCGCTGCAAATCGCCGATCACCTCGCTCAATGTGCCAAACGCCATGCCGACCATTAGCGCGTAAAACACAAACGCTGCCAGCTCCCCGCTGGAAATACGTCCGCTGATCACGTCCATGCCGCCCACCCACAGCATTACCGCCACTGCGCCCAGCACCAGAACGATCACCAGCGTAATCAGCCAGGAGCGCTGCAAAATCCGTTTGCGAGCGGTATCGAACGCCTGCTCCACCGTATGTGAAAAACGCTGTTTGTCCTGCTCTTGATGGTTGTACGCCTGCACCGTCTTGATCTGCCCCAGCGCTTCGGCCACGTAGCTGCCCACATTGGCGACCCGGTCCTGGCTCTCGCGCGACAGGTTTCGTACCCGCCGTCCGAACATGAGAATGGGCGCGATGATCAGCGGCAACGCCACCACCACGATGCTGGTGAGCTTGGGGTTGGTGATGAACAACAGCACGATGCCGCCAACGACCATCAGTACGTTGCGCAGGAACATCGACAGTGACGAGCCGATCACCGACTGCAACAACGTGGTATCGGCAGTCAGCCGCGACTGGATTTCCGAGCTGCGATTGTTCTCGTAGAAGCCCGGATGCAGCTCTATCAGGTGATCGAATACTTTCTTGCGCAGGTCGGCGACCACGCGCTCGCCGATCCATGACACCAGATAAAAGCGGGCGAACGTTCCGATGGCCAGGCCAACCGTCAGCAGCATGAAAAAGCCAATCGAGCGCTCGAGCAACTGCGGCGAGCGGGTCATGAAGCCCTGATCGACCATCAGCTTGATGCCTTGGCCGATCGACAGGGTGATACCCGCGGTAATGACCAGTGCCAACAACGCTCCGAACGCTTGCCAGCGATACGGCGCAATGAAACTCGCGGCCAGGCGAAGTGCCTGGCGGTGACGTCGGGTAATCCGTGAAATCATGAAGCCTGCCTGTTTGCCCGATCTGTCTGAATAGCGAAGCCTACACCTGTCATGCATGGCGCGCTGTGCATCATTTCGAATGAACTTGCGCCCGGCTTCAAAGGTCAGGTTATGACTGCTTTACAGAGGCGCTATAAGACATCGATCTAAGCGCCTGCTGGCAGATTTGCATCATTTCTGTTGCACTGGGAACGCGTTTGAGCGGCTGACAGAACCTGTCACGGACCGGTCATCAAGCGCGGTTAATTTAACGCCGTTACCTGATGAAAGGAGAAACACCATGAGCCTGCAAGAGCGCAGCAACGAAGTTCCAGTCGTTCGAGCCACGCCCAATCTGCCGGTTGGCGGTGCAATTCTCGACGAGCATGGGCAAGAAGTCCTGATCACTGAAGCAATGGTTCAGGCTGCCTGCCAGGAATGCGACAAGAACTGGGTAACCCCGGAAAAATAAAACCGAACCTGACCAAATGCCTTGAAACCCGACCCTGAGTCGGGTTTTTTATGTCCCGCGTTTACCGGACGATCAGACCAGTACGGCCCCCAGCGCCCGCACGAGTTGCGCCAGCCCCCCGGACTCACCTTCCAAACGGACCTTCAGACCTTCGATTTCCCGACGTGGCGGGTAATGCTTGCGCAGGGCATCGAAGGCCAGGCGCTGACTGGCAGTGTCGCCGGTGAGGCTGCGCCGAAAGTCTGCATCGTCACGCCGCGGGTCGTACACGCCACGGCACAGCATGTTCAGTGCCCAGACCGGATCGCTTGCAGCATCAAGGCTGACCTGCGCCAGCCACGGCTTGGGCAGCAGATCGTCCAGTTTTATCACCGCAGGCTGCCCCAGGAAGGCACACAGCGCCTGATAGATCTGCGCAGTGCCCCGTTGCCTGCCATCGAGGCTGTAACCGGCGATGTGCGGCGTACCCAGAACGCACAGGTCGGCCAGCGCCACGTTGACCTGCGGCTCACCTTCCCACACATCCAGCACGGCTTGCAGGTCTTCGCGCTCAAGCAGCACGTCGTGCAGCGCAGTGTTGTCCACCACGGCACCACGGCTGGCATTGATCAGCCAGGCGCCCTGCCTGAGTTGGCGCAAACGGGTTTCGTCGAGCAGGTGCCAGGTTGCCAACGCCCCGGTCTTGCTCAACGGCGTGTGCAGGCTGATGACGTCACAGCGCTGCAATATCTCGTCAAGGCTGACGAAGTCACCACCTTCGACAGACTCGCGTGGCGGATCGCAGACCAGTACGTTCCAGCCAAGCACCTTCAAGACATCGACCAGACGACCACCCACCTGCCCTGCACCGACCACACCGTAAGTACGTTGCGCGAGGTCGACGCCTTCGATTTCAGCCAGGGTCAGCAGGCTGCCGAGCACGTAATCCACCACGCCGCGCGCATTGCAGCCCGGTGCGCTGGCCCACTGGATACCGGCTTGCTGAAACCCGTCCAGATCCAGATGATCGGTGCCGATGGTGCAGGTGCCGACAAACCGCACCGGGCTGCCTTCGAGCAGCTCACGGGTTAAGGGTGTCACGGAGCGCACCAGCAGGATGTCGGCGTTCGCCACCGCAGCGCGATCTATGGCGCGTCCCGGCAAGCGATGAATCTCACCGAAATGAGCGAAAAAAGCGTCGAGCAGGGGAATATTTTCGTCAGCAACAATGCGCATGGAAGACTCTCTGGGTCTGGCGAACAGGGACCGGTCCCCAGTGGGAACAGGTGCGTCGTGAACCGGCGCGGGTTGCAGCGATGTAACAATCAATCAGGCTTTTTGCGTATCCAGTACAGGAACGTGCCTTCTTCAGCCTGCTCCGCAACCAGCTCATGCCCAAGAAATACACAGAACTTCGGAATATCGCGGCGCGTGGACGGATCGGTCGCGATCACATTGAGCAGGCCGCCCGCAGGCAAGTCACGCACCTTTTGATGCAGCATCATCACCGGTTCCGGACAGAACAGGCCGACAGCGTCCAGCACGGCGTCGACGGTCAGGTTTTCAATGGGCTCAGACATGGGGCACTCCAGAGGCGGGTGACGATTGTCGCTCAATTCAGTCGGTCAGGCCAAATACTGATGGTTGTACTGATGCCGAACGGCGGCGCGCAGCAAGACAGCAGACAGAAAAATGCCAAGCACATGGCCTGGCATTGATCGTGACCCAGACGACCGTCAGAACGGCAGTTTCATGCCCGGTGGCAACTGCATGCCCGCGGTCATGGAAGCGGTCTTGTCCTGGCTGGCCTGCTCGATCTTGCGCACGGCGTCGTTGACGGCGGCGGCGATCAGGTCTTCCAGCACTTCCTTGTCTTCCTGCATCAGGCTGTCATCCAGATTGATGCGCTTGACGTCGTGACGACCGGTCATCACGACGCTCACCAGGCCTGCGCCCGATTGACCGGTGACTTCCGCGTTGGCCAGTTCTTCCTGCATCTTGGCCATTTTTTCCTGCATTTGCTGCGCCTGCTTCATCAGGCCAGCCATGCCACCTTTCATCATGGGATATCTCCTCGAAAATGGATGGTTTGTTTGCGCGGCGCCAATGGCGCCCTGTGTTCAGTTATTGAGGCTGCACCGCAGGCGCGTCTACGGGCTGGATAGTATCTTCCCGGATAACAGCGCCAAACTGCTGCAACATCTGCTGGATATACGGGTCGGCCTGGATCGAGGCTTCGGCCTGACGCTGACGCTCGGCACGCAGTCGCGAAGCAGCCTGGGCAGGAGTTTCCTGCTCGGGCTTGATCAGCTCGATACTCAGATTGATCGTGCGACCATGATACTGGTTCAACGCATCGTTCAGGCGGCGCTGCTGGGTTGAGTTGAACAGGGCGCTGTGCGCCGGGTCCAGGTGCAGCAGCCACTTATCGCCATCGACCGCCATCAAGGTGCAGTTGGCGGCAATGCTGCCGGTCATGCCGGAGATCGGCAGTTTGGGGAATACCTCCAGCCAGTCGGCAGCAAGGCCGGTGGCTGGTTTGGCGGCCGGAGCGGGCTCGGGCTCGACCGCTTCAAGCTCGACGACGCTCTCGTGGGCCAGTTCATCCAGATAGCTATAGGACGCCGGGTCGATGTCGATATCCGGCTCGACGTAATCGTCATCCGCTGGCGGCTCGTCATCGCGCCCCATTGGGCCGGAATTCGAAGACATCGAATCCGGATTCATGGACAGATAGGCGGAATCAGGGATGGCTTCAAGCATCGCAGGTGTAACCTGCTGCTCGGCAACCGGCTGCGCAGGTTCCGCCTCCGGCGCGTCTGGCACTGGGCTGGCGGGCGCAGGCGTCGGCATTGGCGTGAGGTCTGGCTGTTCGGAGACAGTCTCCAGAACCGGCTCGGCTACCGGTTCTGCAACAGTGCCAGTGTCAGGTGCGGATTCAGCGTTTTTTTCGACAACCGGTGCCTTTGGCTCATTCCACGGCAGATCGACTTCTTCGACCGGCCCGGGCTGTGCTTGCGGCTGTGATTCTGGCTGTGCTGCGGGCTCAGCTCGTACAGCAGCGGTCGGCATCGGGGCGGTGGCTGGCGGCAGCGCTTCGAAGGCCGGATCGGGCGCAGCCATCACCGGTGCTGTTGAAACTGCGGGAGCTACCGATGCAACAGGTGTCGCATCGGCCACTGCTTTTCGGGAATCAACCGTGGCCTGGCTGATCCCCACCGGCTTTAGCGGTTGCCTCGGCGCATCGTCGTTATCGGCCGGGCGGAACGCCAGCATGCGCAGCAGGACCATCTCGAAACCGCCACGCGGATCCGGGGCCAGCGGCAAGTCACGACGACCAATCAGACCCATCTGGTAATAAAACTGCACGTCTTCGGCAGGCAATGCCTGGGCCAGCGCCAACACCCGGTCGCGGTCGCCGTGCCCGTTGTCGACGCCTTCGGGCAACGCCTGGGCAATCGCCACGCGGTGCAGAACATTGAGAATTTCCGAGAGCACACCATTCCAGTCAGGCCCCTGCTCGGCCAGGTGGCGTACCGCCTCCAGCACACCGCGAGCGTCGCCTTCCAGCAACGCAGTCAGCACATCGAACACCTGACCGTGATCCAGCGTGCCGAGCATGGCGCGCACATCGACAGCCATGACCTTGCCTTCACCAAAGGCAATGGCCTGATCGGTCAGGCTCATCGCGTCACGCATCGAACCGTCGGCAGCGCGCCCGAGCAGCCACAGCGCATCGTCTTCGAACGGCACATTCTCGACGCCCAGTACGTGGGTCAGATGTTCGACCACACGTTCGGGCGTCATGTTTTTCAGCGAGAACTGCAAGCAGCGCGACAGAATGGTCGCAGGCAGCTTCTGCGGATCGGTGGTAGCGAGGATGAACTTGACGTAGGGCGGCGGCTCTTCAAGCGTCTTGAGCAAGGCGTTGAACGAGTGACTGGAGAGCATGTGCACTTCGTCGATCAGGTAGACCTTGAAGCGACCGCGACTTGGCACGTACTGCACGTTATCCAGCAGTTCGCGCGTGTCTTCGACCTTGGTGCGGCTGGCGGCGTCGATCTCGATCAGGTCGACGAAACGACCTTCATCGATCTCTTTGCACACCGAGCAGGTGCCACAGGGCGTGGAGGTGATGCCGGTCTCGCAGTTCAGGCACTTGGCGATGATCCGCGCGATAGTGGTCTTGCCGACGCCTCGCGTGCCGGTGAACAAATAGGCATGGTGCAGGCGCTGGCTGTCCAGCGCGTTGATCAGGGCCTTCAACACATGAGCCTGGCCGACCATTTCGCGGAACGAGCGCGGACGCCATTTACGTGCAAGAACCTGATAACTCATTTAAAACCGTCGCAACTGGTAAGCGGAAGACCGCCAATGCTAGCCGAGCAGGGGCAAAATTGCATCTGGTGTCCGCCTCTATTGTGGCTAAGCTGAGCAAATGAATCCAATGACGCGCTTTAAACGGACGTTTGCAGAGCCACGGCTACCTCGTGCAGCCGTGGCGTGCATGCTATTGCTGTCGACGCAGACCGTCAGCGCGGCCAAAGCTACTCTGGACTTCGCGGTCAACGAAGGCTGGACCATGCCGATGATGCATATCACCGACTTTCGGCCCGAATCCGGCATCCTGTTCGACATTATGCAAAGCGTTGCGCACCATGTCGGCCTCGAAGCCAGGTACCACGTGATGCCGCGCCTGCGCATCCAGTCGGCGCTTGAGCGTGGCGAAGTAGACATGCATTGCTACAGCTCACAGGCGTGGTATCCCGATCTGTCCGGGGATTACCTCTGGAGCCTGCCGATTCTCTATCAACGCGACTGGCTGGTCGCTTCAGCCGAAACAGCTGCGGGTCCTTACCCGGAGCAGTTCGACAATGAAACCGTCGGCACGGTACTTGGCTACAACTACCCTGCCCTGCAGCATCTTTTCGATAATCATCAACTGATACGTGAAGACGCGCGCACACAGAACCAGACGCTCGGCAAGCTGATGGCTGGACGCTACAACTACGCCGTGACCAACCAGTTGATCCTTGAATGGACCAATCGAAACCTGCCTGTCGGCAGAAGGCTGAAGCCCATATCGCTGGTCGCAGAGCAGCCTGCGGCCTGCCTGATACGCAACACCCCCGAGCTGCCGACAGGTAAAATCCTGCGCACACTGGTGCAAATGCGCCTGTCGGGCGAGATTCAGCAAATCATCGATCACTACACCGCGCCCCCGTAACCCTTCATCTGCGGTGTAGCAATAGCGTCATATTCCGTCGTTACGCTCGCCTGAAATCTTTGGTAATACATTAACCAGCGCGAGTATTTGGCGATGAGCGACAGACCAGACGACGAAGACACTAACAACAACCCCAGCCGCCGTCGTTTTCTGGGCGGGATGGCTGCCTTGGGCGCAGGCGTCACGTTGAGCAGCTACGTTTCGGCCCACGAGAAACCGCCCGCCGACAACGACAAGCATCATCATCTTGCCGGGCCGGCGCTGGACCGGGCCTTGCGCGAAAACGTGAAGACCATTGTGGTGATCTACGCCGAGAACCGCAGCTTCAATAACCTGTTCGGCGATTTTCCCGGGGTCCAGAAGCCACTCTCCTCGCTCAGACCTTCCGACTATGAACAGCGCGACCGCGACGGCACGCTATTGTCCAAACTGCCGCCCGCCTGGGGTGGTGTGTTGCAGGTCGGGCCGCAAACCGTTGACGGCGTGACCTACCCGGCAGGCGAGCAGTTTCAGAAAGACCTGCCCAACGCTCCCTTCCCGCTCAAGGGGCCAAACGGCGAAGATCTGCCGCTGAGTCTGGTCACTCGCGACCTGTGGCACGTTTTCTATCAGAATCAGATGCAGATCAACGACGGTCGCAATGATCGATTCGTCGCCTGGGCCGACGCTGGCGGGCTGACCATGGGCAACTACGCACAGACTCAGTACTCGCTGCGCCTGTGGGACGTTGCCTCGGAATTCGTGCTGTGCGACAACTTCTTTCAGGGTGCATTCGGCGGCTCGTTCCTCAACCACCAGTACCTGATTTCAGCCACCGCGCCGATTTACCCCAACGCTGCCGAGTCTCCGGCCAAATCCCAGATCGCAACCCTGCAGAGCTTCAACCCGCAAGACCCGCGCCTCAAGCCACTGGACAAGTCGCCTGCCAGCGCAATGGAGGGGCCACCGCAGTTTGGCCCCAGCGCCATTACCCCGGACAACTACGCCGTCAACACCATGGCCCCGCCCTACTGGCCAACCTGGCTGCGCGACCCGCAGAACCCTGATTACTCGAAACCGGATCTGCCCAACGTGCTGGTTCCGCAAAGCCACGAACACATCGGCGACAAACTGTCGAAAAGAAATGTCGACTGGGCCTGGTACGCTGGGGCCTGGCAAGTGACGCTGGACGAGTTCAAGGACTCCACGGGAATCCCGAAAATCCCTAACTTTCAATACCATCACCAGCCGTTCAACTACTTCAAGCAACAGGGTCCGCAAAACCATGAAGAACGCAAAAAACGTTTGCGTGACGGCGGCCTGGGTGACGAGTCGAGCACCAACCGCTTCCTCGCCGATGCCGAAGCCGGCAAGTTGCCCGCGGTAACCTTCTACAAGCCCCAGGGCAACCTGAACATGCACGCCGGTTATGCCGACGTGGCTGCGGGTGACCGGCACATAGACCGGGTGATCAAGGTGCTGCGCAAGAGCCCGCAATGGGACAACATGGTGATCGTCGTGACTGTGGACGAAAACGGCGGCTGGTGGGACCACGTCGCACCGCCCAAAGGCGACCGCTTCGGCCCCGGCACGCGTATTCCGGCGCTGGTCATTTCACCCTTCGCTCGCAAAGGCAAGGTGGACCACACGGTCTACGACACGGCCTCGATTTTGCGCCTGATTACCCGTGTTCACGGCCTGGAAAAGCTCGACGGGCTGAAGCGCCGCGACGACGCCATGATCGCGCGCGGCCAGGCTCCCATGGGCGACCTGACCAACGCATTGCACTTTCCTGCCTGATTCCGTCGCTGTATCGCTCAGGTACTCGCGTCGGCTGCCTCCAGTGCAGTCGGACGCGACGTCTTGACCGGTGGCAGGGACGCCACATACACCGTGCGGGACGGAAATGCGAAACGCACATCCAGTTCGGCGAAGGCTTCCATGATGTCCAGATTGATCGCCTGCTGCACATCCATATAAACGTTGTAGCTGGGGTCGAGAACGATAAAGACGGTCTCGAACTCCAGTGACGTTTCGCCAAAACCACGGAAATGCGAGCGGTCGAAACGGGCGAGTTTCTGCGCGTTGATGATCGTTTCTACTTTCTTTGGCACTTCCCGTATCTGATCGACAGAGCAGTCATACGTGAGCCTGAATTCGAAGACAATGCGCCGTTCCTGCAAGCGTTTGTAGTTCTGAATGGTGTTGTTGATCATGTCGGCGTTGGCCATCACGATCTGCTCGCCGCCCAGGCTACGGATGCGTGTGGTCTTCAGACCCACATGTTCGACCATACCGGACAGCGCGCCAACCACAATGAAATCGCCCACTTCAAAAGGCTTGTCCACTGCGATGGAAAGTGAGGCAAACACATCACCCAGAATGTTCTGCACCGCCAGCGCGAGCGCAATTGCCCGGTTCGCCCACAACCCGACCTGCAATGCAGCAACCACGAACCACAGACTGCTGACCCGCCCAAGCCAGCGCTCCGGCAGATCGAGCATGCCCACCCCGATCAGAATCGAAGCCAGCAGTAACAGTGTATTGCTGGTGCCCGACAGCACCTGCACCACGATGTAGCGCATATGCGTGCTGGGCGAATCAGGCCGCGAGCGCATCTTTCGGAGCACAAAACCGATAACCCCCCTGACCAGAATAAAACTCATGGTCGAGGCGAACACAGCGAGTATCCAATTGGCGAGCGAAATGCCCAGAAATTGCGAGTCTGTGAAAAATCTGATGATGTCCTGTTCCATCCGGCCCCCGGCTCCACTGCTACGAGACGCCTGACCGAAAAGCCCGTGACACCCGCAGCGACCTGAATTGCCCTTGCCGTAAAACGGTTTCAAGCGACGCGTAAGGGGTTAGGGGGTGTGTAGGAGTGAGGGTTCAGTTGAATTGGCTATTGAGCGATAACCTGAGAGACTGTCAGAAATTT
>NZ_LJQT01000493.1:0-12542 GCF_001400515.1 Pseudomonas meliae
ACCCGGGGCGGTTCAATCGTGCGACGCTCTGCGTCCTCTTTGCTACGCAGAGCGTCGCGACCAGCATTCCCGAACGACAATCATAAAGCTACTTCCCGCCGCCACGAATCAGCCTGCGCAGGGCAAACCGGTTGGGGTGACAGGCTTCGGCAACGCTGCGCGGCAAGGGCATGGGCTCGTTGTCGACCCAGGCGGCGATCAGCTCGCCACACAGCGGCGCGGTGATCAGCCCGCGCGAACCGTGGCCGCTGTTGACGTACAGGCCGTCCAGCCACGGGCAGGCGATGTTGGGCACCTGGCGCGCGTCCTTGCCCAGGGCAGCATAGGCCTGAAGGAATGCTTCGCGATCGGCCAGCGGACCGACGATGGGCAGGTAGTCCGGGCTTGTACAGCGAAAGGCTGCGCGACCCTGCAATTGCTCGGGCGACAAATCGGCGGTCTCGAGGCGTGAAGTGAGGTCTTCTGAAATCTCCCGCAACAGCCCCAGATTGTCCAGATGATCGGCCAGGTTGGGGGTCAGATCAGTACTGTTGAAATCGAAACTGGCCCCCAGCGTATGTTCGCCAAGACGCGCCGGAGCCACATAACCCTCGGCGCACACCACGCTGCGCAATGCCGTGCTGGCCTGAGTCTGCGGCAAACGGGTGATCTGCCCGCGGATGCGTTTGAGCGGTAAGTCGGCGCTCTGCGAAAACTTCTGGATATCATCTGCCCCGGCCAGCACCACGACCGGAGCACTGTCGATCAACTGTTCGTCACTCCAGACCTGCCACTGATCATCGACGCGTCTCAGCTCCAATGCCTGCTGATGAGCGATCAGACGGATATTGGCGTGCGCGGCCTGTGCGTGACACAGCGCAGGCGGATGAACCCAGCCGCCTTCGGGGTAAAACAGCCCGCCACTGTTCAGCGCAACGCCGCTCTGCGCTTCGGCCGCAGGCTGGTCCAGCAGGTGCAGGAGTGATTCGGGGAAGGCATCGGCCAGCTGTTTCTGACGCAGCGCTTCCTTGTCATCGAAGGTCAGTTGCAGCACCCCGCAAGCGTCCCAGTCGACTCCGCGCTGCAAGCGTTCAAGCAGTCTTCGCGTGTGGCCAAAACCACTGAGGATTAACTGTGAAAGCGCTGTGCCATGCGCCGATAACTTCAGGTACAGCACGCCCTGCGGATTGCCGGATGCTTCCTGTGCCGGTGCGGCGTGGCGCTCCAGCAGGCTGACCTGCCAACCGCGTTGCGCCAGACTCTGCGCCGTGGCGCAGCCGGCCAGCCCCGCGCCAATCACCAGCGCTTTGCGCTCGCCGCCAATCGCAGCGGGGCGGGCGAACCAGGGTTTGGCGGCAGGAGAGGGTGCAGCATCTTCAGGCCAGGCGATAAACGCGCCGCGCAGCACTTCCCATTTATGGCCGATGCCCGGTACCCGCTTCATTTTGAAGCCTGCTGCGTTCAGCGAGCGGCGCACCCAGCCGGTGCTGGTAAACGTGCCTATTGTGGCGTTCGGTGCAGACAGCCGCGCCAGCTCGGCAAACAGTTCGGGTGTCCACATTTCCGGGTTTTTCGCTGGCGCAAACCCGTCGAGAAACCACGCATCAATCTGCCCGTCCAGCTGCGGCAGCATCTGCAGCGCGTCACCAATCAGCAGGGTCAGGGTCACGCGGCCGTCATCGAATACCAGACGCTGAAAGCCTTCATGCACAGCCACATATTGATCGAGCAATTGACCCGCGAACGGCGACAGCTCTGGCCACAACGCCAGGGCACGCTGCAGGTCGGCGCGGCTCAGCGGGTATTTCTCGACGCTGACGAACTGCAGGCGCGCATTGGCGGGCGCGCACTCGTCGAACAACTGCCAGGCACAGAGGAAATTCAGCCCGGTGCCGAATCCGGTTTCACCAATGATCAGCCTGCCGTCCTCCGGCAGCTCGCTGAAACGCCGACGCAGGTCGTTCTGGACCAGAAACACATGGCGCGTCTCGTCCAGACCGGACTCGGTGGAAAAGTAGACATCGGAGAAATCGCGGGAACGCGGGTTGCCTTGTTCGTCCCAGTCTATCCGGGCGTGGCGGGTAATGGTCATGTCAGGCTCAGCGGTGGCAGTGGGCGCATTTTAGCCGTGTGCGAGGATAAAAGTGCGATCACTGCTGCGCCGATTGACCGATGCCCGCAATCGGTGGTCAGAATGCTCACTGAGGGTTGTCCACCGGGCGTTCTCTGAGCCATCCGCAATCAGGAGTTGTGCATGTTTGAATCCGCTGAAATCGGTCATGCCATTGACGACGAGACCTACGAAGCTGCTTTGCCCGAGTTGCGCGAAGCCTTGCTGGAGGCGCAGATAGACCTGCACGAGCAGGCCGGTCGGCAGATCATCGTATTGATCAACGGCATAGAGGGCGCAGGCAAGGGCGAGACCGTCAAACTGCTCAGCGAATGGATGGACCCGCGCCTGATCGAGGTGCGCACCTTCGATCAGCAGACCGACGAAGAGCTGGCCCATCCACCCGCCTGGCGTTACTGGCGACAACTGCCTGCCAAGGGGCGCATGGGAATCTTCTTTGGTAACTGGTATAGCCAGATGTTGCAGGGCAGGGTCCATGGGCGTTTCAAGGACGCGGTGCTCGATCAGGCCATCAGCGGTGCCGAGCGCCTGGAAAAGATGCTCTGTGACGAAGGCGCGCTGATCTTCAAATTCTGGTTCCACCTGTCCAAGAAGCAGATGAAGCTGCGCCTCAAAACCCTCAAGGATGATCCGCTGCACAGCTGGCGCATCAGCCCGCTGGACTGGCAGCAGTCCAAGACTTACGACAAGTTCGTGCGCTTCGGTGAGCGGGTGCTGCGTCGCACCAGCCGCGAATATGCGCCCTGGCATGTGATCGAAGGCGTGGACGCTAACTACCGCAGCCTGACGGTCGGCCGTCTGCTGCTGGAAGGCATGCAGGCCGCGCTGAACAAGGTCGAGCCCGAGCCCGCTGCGCTCACCGTTGGCCCGTTGGCGATCCATGACAATGAGTTGACCCTGCTGGACAGCCTCGACCTGAGCCTGCACCTGAGCAAGGACGACTACCAACAGCAGCTCATCACCGAGCAGGCTCGCCTGTCCGGCAACATGCGCGACAAACGCATGAAAAGCCATGCACTGGTGGCCGTGTTCGAAGGCAACGACGCGGCAGGCAAGGGCGGCGCGATACGTCGTGTTGCAGCGGCGCTCGACCCGCGTCAGTACGCTATCGTACCGATTGCTGCACCGACTCAGGATGAACGTGCTCAGCCGTATTTGTGGCGTTTCTGGCGGCAGATACCGGCGCGCGGCAAATTCACTATTTTTGACCGCTCGTGGTACGGCCGGGTGTTGGTCGAGCGGGTCGAGGGCTTTTGCAGCGAGTCCGACTGGAAGCGCGCTTACGCCGAAATCAATGACTTCGAAGAGCAACTCACGGACGCAGGCATTGTGGTGGTCAAGTTCTGGCTGGCCATCGATCAGCAGACCCAGCTGGAACGCTTTCAAGAGCGCGAAAAGATCCCGTTCAAGCGTTACAAGATCACCGAAGACGACTGGCGCAACCGCAAGAAATGGCCGGATTACCGCCAGGCAGTGGGCGACATGGTGGATCGCACCAGCACCGAAATTGCGCCGTGGACACTGATCGAGGCCAACGACAAGCGCTGGGCGAGGGTCAAGGTGTTACGCACGATCAACGAGGCGCTGGAAAAGGCGTTTGGCAAAGACAAGAAGAAGTTATCGTCTGAACCGCGTGCCTGTCGGCATCGGCATCGGCACTGGCGGGCGCAGCGGGGCATCATTTGCGAGGCGGGCGCGTTTTCTGCCTGATGATGTAAATGGTCACCAGCACCGCGCTGGTCAGCATGAAGGCTCGTGCCCAAGGCTGTGCGATCAGGTAGCACGACAGGCTGATGCTCAGCCACATCAGGCCGATTGCGTACACCTTGCCCTTGAGCGGGATGCCGTTGCCTTCAAGGTAGTCTCGAATCCATGGGCCAAGCCGCGGGTGGTCGACCAGCCAGTGGTAGAAACGTGGAGAGCTGCGCGCGAAGCATGCAGCTGCCAGCAGCAGAAAGGGCGTGGTGGGCAGCACCGGCAGGAATATCCCGATGACGCCCGATACCACGCTCAACCAGCCAACCGCTATCAGCAGATAGCGCACCGAGCGGTGACGGCTGGTGCGCGGTGAGTCTTGCGCCATAGGCGCCGACTCAGTGGTGGCGGGGCTTGAGGATCGCCGGCTTTTCGTCCGGAGCCTGGCAGAGCAGGTACAGGGCGGTCAGCGCTTCGGGGATTTGCACGATCATGTCGTCCATCAGGTTGGCGTCCTGGGCAATGTCGGCGAACTCCGGCTGCTCATCGAACAGGCCCGAACCGACCATGATCGGCAGGAGCATTTCGCTGACTTCTTCCTCGGCACTTTCGAACCAGGCGTTTTCACGCAGGAACACGCCTTCCATGAAGCCGATGCACCAGCCACGCAGGTCCGAATCATCCGGATCGTCGCCCAGGTCGAGATCACATGGCAGTTCGAACTCTTCGTCCGACGCCAGCTGGCGGGCAATGTGTGCCTTGAGTGCGATCAGCGTGGCTTCGACCTCTGTCTGTTGCGCCTCGCTGCTGTACTGCGGCGGCTCGGAGAACAGCGCGTCGATCCACTCGCGCTCCGGCACGTCTTCGGCACAGATGGACAGGGCGGTCAGGTAGCCATGAGCGGCCACGTAGTCCAGTGCTTCTTCGTGCAGTTCATCTGCATCGAGGAAGACTTGCAGGCGGGTTAATTGCTCAGCGAAGGACATGGAAGCGCTACCTTGAAAATAAACGATGCTGGATTCTAGGCCCTGAGCGTCCTTGGCGCCAGCGCGCAGGCCAATTGCGGTTAATTTCGACCGCTCATGTCGGAGCCATCCATTGCTCCCGAGCGCTCGGGTATACTCCCCCGTTTTGCAGTGCAGCAGGATATTCCGGGGTTTTTATGCTTGAGCAGGCACAACGCGTACTTAAAGACATCTTCGGTTACGACAGCTTTCGTGGTCGCCAGGGTGCCATTATCGAGCGTGTAGCCAACGGTGGCGATGCACTGGTGCTGATGCCGACCGGTGGTGGCAAGTCCCTGTGTTTTCAGGTGCCGGGGCTGTTGCGTGAAGGGCTCTGTGTGGTCGTCTCGCCGCTTATCGCGCTGATGGACGATCAGGTTGCCACACTGGATGAACTGGGTGTGTCCGCTGCTGCACTCAACTCCACCCTCAGTGCCGAGCAACAGCGCGAACTGGCTAACCGCATTCGTCTGGGCGAAGTGAAAATGCTCTACCTCGCCCCGGAGCGCCTGGTGCAGCCGCGCATGCTGTCGTTCCTGCAAAACCTTCAAATTGCCCTGTTTGCCATTGATGAAGCGCACTGCGTATCGCAATGGGGTCATGATTTCCGCCCTGAGTACCTGCAACTGGGGCAACTGGCCGAGCTGTTTCCGGATGTGCCGCGCATTGCGCTGACTGCCACCGCCGACAAGCGTACCCGTGAAGAAATCGTCACGCGCCTGCACCTGCAGAACGCCGAGCGCTTTCTGTCCAGCTTCGACCGACCCAACATCTTTTATCGCATCGTGCCCAAGGAACAACCGCGCAAACAGCTGCTGGCGTTCCTCTCCGAACGGCGTAGCGATGCCGGTATCGTCTACTGCCTGTCGCGCAAGAAAGTCGATGAAGTGGCCGTTTTTCTGAGTGAAAACGGCTATCCCGCGTTGCCGTATCACGCCGGGCTGCCCTCGGAAACACGTGCTGCCAACCAGAAACGCTTCCTTAATGAGGAAGGGCTGATCATGGTGGCGACCATCGCGTTCGGCATGGGCATCGACAAACCCAACGTGCGTTTTGTTGCGCACATGGACCTGCCCAAATCGCTTGAGGCCTACTATCAGGAAACCGGCCGGGCCGGGCGTGATGGCCTGCCTGCCGATGCCTGGATGGCTTACGGTCTGCAAGACGTGCTGATGCTCAAGCAGATGTTGCAGAACTCCGAAGGCGACGAGCGCCATAAGCGTCTGGAGCAGCACAAGCTCGACGCCATGCTCGCCCTGTGCGAAGAAACCCGTTGCCGCCGACAGACCCTGCTGGCCTATTTCGACGAAGACATGCCCAACCCGTGCGGGCATTGCGACAATTGCGTCGATGGCGTGCAGACCTGGGATGCCACCGAGCCTGCGCGTCAGGCGCTGTCGGCCATCTACCGTACCGGCCAGCGTTATGGCGTCGGTCATCTGGTCGATGTGCTGCTGGGCAAATCCAACGACAAGGTAGAAAGCTTCGGCCATCAGCATCTGTCGGTGTTCGGGGTCGGCAAGGCACGCACCGAGGCCGAGTGGCGCTCGCTGTTCCGCCAACTGGTGGCGCGCGGGCTGGCAGACATCGACCTTGAAGGCTATGGCGGCCTACGCTTGAGCGACACGTGCCGGCCTTTGCTGCGTGGCGAAGTTACTCTGGAACTGCGCCGCGACCTCAAGCCACAAACCACTTCAAAGAGCAGTTCCGGCAGCCCGGCGAGCCAACTGGTGCGCGGCGAAGAGCGCGAGCAGTGGGAGGCCTTGCGTGCCTTGCGGCGCAAGCTGGCCGAGGAACATGCCGTGCCGCCTTACGTCATTTTCCCGGACTCGACCCTGCTGGAAATGCTGCGCAGCAAACCCGGATCAATGGCCGAGATGGCCCGAGTGGGCGGCGTGGGCGCGCGCAAGCTGGAGCGTTACGGCGAGGCCTTTCTTGAAGTGCTCAGTGGCAAGGCCGAGGCACCACGGGTGGTGGCCGATGTACGCCACGAGCTGATCAGCCTGGCGCGTGCCGGCATGACCCCCACGCAGATCGCGGGCCAGTTGCAGTGCTCGGAAAAGAATGTCTACACCCTGTTGGCCGAGGCCATCGGCAAGCAGCAGCTGTCCATCGAGCAGGCACTGGACTTACCGGAAGACCTGTTGGGCGAGGTTCAGGATGCTTTTCTCGATGGCGAAGGAGAACTACCACCGGTGTCGGCGATTGCCGAGCAATTTGCCGAGCAATTTGCCGGGCGGGTGCCGGAGGGTGTTTTGTATTGCGTGCGAGCGGCGTTGCAATCGGAATTTGAGGTATAACAGCGTGCGACGAAACGTCACCGTCCCGCGCTTGCCTGAACATAAGGACCATGCTTAGCTCGCTAATAATTAGTTTGAATCATGAGTTTCCTTATGCCATTGACTGATGAACACCGTTTCGGGATGCAACTCGGACATCTCACCCGGGGCTGGCGCGCCGAGCTGGATCGTCGGCTTGCCGATCTTGGCCTGTCTCAGGCGCGTTGGCTGGTCCTGCTGCACCTCGCCCGGTTCACCGAGCCGCCCACCCAGCGCGAGCTTGCGCAAAGCGTGGGCGTCGAAGGGCCGACCCTGGCGCGTTTGCTCGACAGTCTTGAAAAGCAGGGCCTGGTTCAGCGCCAGGCAGTGGTCGAGGATCGACGCGCGAAAAAGATCCTGCTCAGTGATACTGCCTTGCCACTGATTGAAAAGATTGAAACCATCGCCAATGTGCTGCGTATCGAGCTGTTCGAGGGCGTGAGCGAGGAAGATTTGCGCGTCAGCATGCGGGTGCACTCGCAGATTCTGGCCAATCTGGAAAGATCCTGAGACGAAGCCGGGCGTTCTCAACCATAATCTTGCAACGGATACTGAAGTCCAACTGATTACGTGAGAAGCCTGCTGTGGTTTCTATAAGGGTTCGCATGCTGAAGAGTTCACTGGCTGCTGTCGAAGGTGCAGGTCGCAGGGCGCGCGGGGTGTTTTGCAAGAGCGTCATAGCGGCGTCATTGCTGGCCTGCTCTACGCTGGCGTCTGCGCTGGGGCTGGGTGAAATCACCTTGCACTCGGCGCTCAACCAACCGTTGAATGCCGAGATCCAGTTGTTGGAGACCGGCGGTCTGAGCAACGAAGACGTTGTTGCCAGGCTTGCGTCGCCCGAGGCTTTTGCCAAGGCGGGCATAGAGCGGGTGTTCTTTCTCAACGACCTGCGCTTCACCCCTGTGCTGCGCGGCGATCGCGGCGTGATCCGGGTGGTATCCACTAAACCGGTCACCGAACCCTACCTGAGTTTTCTCGTCCAGTTGGCGCGGCCGAATGGCGATTTGCTGCACGAATATACGGTGTTGCTTGATCCTGCCACCTCACCGCAAGGTCTTGCCGCCACGCGCAGCCGCAACACGCAACGTTCGACGGCCTCGGCGCAGGAAAGCCGCATGCCGGTCGCGCCACCGGCCGCCGTGCAGGGCAAGCATTACACGGTTGCCAATGGCGATACCCTGAATGGCATTGCCAGCCGTTTGCAAGGGCCGGGTAACAAGGTTTCGGCAAGCCAGCTGGCAGACGGCATTCGTTTGCTCAACCCGCAGGCATTCGCGGCGGGCGCCGGTTCCGCGCTTAAAGTTGGCCAGGATTTGTTGCTGCCCGATTCCGCTGTATTGCCAAGTGCCGCTGCGCCTGCCGCCAGCCCGGAGGCGTCGTCACCCAAGCCTGCCGAGTTGCAGCGCACCGCCGAGCAACTGTCGGCGGCCGCCATTGAAAACCAGCAACTGGCTCAATCGCTGGAGGCGCTCAAAGCCCAGACTCAAGAATTGCAAGAGCAGATGAGTGGCAAGGACAAGCAAATCACCGCGCTGCGCAGTGATCTTGCCGTTGCGCAATCCGCTGCCCGACCTGCCACGCCTGCCGCACCTGCAATAACTCCGGCTACTCCTGCTCAACCGGCCGCTGACCCGACGCCAGGCACCGATTCATTCCTGAGCCTGCCGATACTGCTTGCTGCCGTGTTGATTGTGCTTCTGCTTGTAGCGTTTGCTTATTCGAGACGACGCCAGCAGCGCAAACAGTCCGCAGCACCTGCTGTTGCGCCGGATGAGCAACTGATCAAACCTGCTCAGGCGACCATGCTTCCGGTGTTCGAAGTGCCCGCCGTTGCGCCACAGCCCGCGGTGCAGCCACCACCGACCCCGGCAGCGACCAAACCACCGGCAGCGCAACGTTCGGCTGGCTCTACGCCGGATGCGCTGGACGGCGTCAGCATTTACATTGCCTACGGTCGCTTCACAGAGGCGATGGGCATTCTGCGCAGTGCCCTGGAAAAGCAGCCGGAGCGTGATGACATTCGCATCCGCTTGCTGGAATTGCTGGCGGAGCAGGGCGACGGCAGCGGTTTTGTTCGGGAAGAGCAATCAGCGCTGGAGCACGGTGTTGATCCGCAGACCATTCAAGACATCCGCGACCGCTTTCCACAAATCAAGGCCGCCGAAGTTGCGCCTGTGGCGGCGGTCGTCCCTGCCGCTGCGGTCGCGGCTACCACGCTGTCTCTCGAAAAGTCCGAGCCCGAGCCAGAATCTGCCGCCTATCTGCAGCCCGACCTGGAGCCTGAACCTGCGGCGCAGCTGGACGAAACCGCCGCAGCGGCGCTGAATCCGCAGCACGCTGACGAGTTTCAATTGAACCTCGATGACCTGTCGATGGATGCCGACTGGGATCTGGTCGATCCGTTCGACAGCCCGCCGCCGCGCATCAAGCCAGCAGCGGCGACTGCTGCGCCAGCGCCCGCTGACGTCGACCCTGGTTTTTCTTCGGACCTGACTCAACTGCCGGAAGTCTTTGAGCTCTCGGATGAGCAGTTCCTCAGTGATTTCTCCGAGCCCGATGTCATCGAGCCCATCGAAGTGGTGGCACCTGCCGCCGCTGACGACCTGAGCGATGACAGTTTCATGAGCGACGACGCAGAGTTCGACCTGCTGGACCTTGAAGAGCCACCGCTCAGCCAGATCAATCAGGCGCAGGTGCTGATCGAGGAGGGCGATCTCGAGTCGGCTCGTGAAATTCTGCAACAGGTCATTGCCGAGTCCGACGAGGAGCATCGGCGCATGGCGCGGGAACTGTTGGCGGGCATCAGCTGAACCCGTTGTTTCCTTGAGCAGGCGTGGCCGGTCTGGCGTTTAACGAAAGATCGGCCGAATGCCCCGGCATTTCGGATACGTCACGCAGCCCCAGAACTCACCGGCATTCTTGCCGGTCCGGGCCACCTTGATCACCATGGTTTTTTTACAGTGCGGACACGCTGGCGCTGCGGGCTTTGCCGGCAGCTTTGGTGTGGCCGGTTCACGACGCTTTTCCGGGCGCTTGGCGCGGCTGGTTTTGACAGGCTTTTGCGGTTGCGGTGAGTGTGCTGCGGGTTTGGTGGGCTGCACATGTTGTTGCTGATCCGCTGTCTGACCGGCAACCCTGCTCAGTAGCCTGCGAAACGTGCGGATCAATGCCGCCAGAGCAGATGTCGTGTTGCGTGCCATAAAGGTGCCTTGAGTCGCGTCGCGTCCAGGGGCGGCATGGTGCAGGCATCCTCGTCAGGACGCAAACTCCTACGTGGCGATCATGCCCGTCTGCTGTTCCCCGCCCCACCTAATTGCCGCCTGTCGCTAAAGCCCTGCGTTTTGTGGGCGATAACAGTGCACGAGGACTGCCGGTTGCCACCCTGAAGGGTTGTGCTACACCTTCAGCACACGCCCGGCATATCAAGCATTATCACGGAGTGAATTATTAATGCGCGTCAACATGCCTATCACGCAGACTGAACGGACTTTTCCGGCATCTGAACGCCTCATCTCCACCACCGACCTCAATAGCCACATTACCTACTGCAACGATGCGTTCGTCGCGTTGAGCGGTTTTACCCGCGAAGAACTGGTCGGCCAGCCGCATAACCTTGTGCGCCACCCGGATATGCCGGCTTCGGTGTTCGCCCATATGTGGGAAACCATCAAGCAGGGCAAGCCGTGGATGGGCGTGGTCAAGAATCGCTCCAAGCAAGGTGATTATTACTGGGTCAGCGCCTACGTGACGGCGGTGTATGAAAAACGGTCGAATCGTCGGCTATGAATCCGTACGCTCGTTGCCGACCCGCGACCAGGTTCGTCGAGCAGAAGCACTGTATGCACGGCTGCGTGCTGGCAAATCGGCGGTGTCGGCAACCAGCTCGGCGGCCTATCACTTGGTTCGTCAGCTACCGATGATCCTCTGCGCCCTGGCACTCGCTGTCGGCGTCTACCTGCTCGACGATCTGCCTTCGATCATCATGATTCCGATTGTAATGGTGGTGCTGGGCGGTTTTCTGGAAATGCGTCAGCGCCGCAGCATTCGCAACACCCTTGAAGAACATCCCAAAGCGTTCACCAGTTCTTTGGTTGCGCTGACCTACAGCGACAACCGTGGCCCGCAGGCGCAACTCGATCTGGCCATGCTCAGCGAAGAAGCCCGCCTGCAAACTGCCCTGACGCGCCTGGCCGATACCGGCGAGAGCGTACGCCTGCATGCCGGGCGTTCTGCGCAACTGTCGTTGCGTCAGGCCGAGTCGCTGGACCAGCAGCGCAGTGAGGCGGATCAATCGGCCACGGCCATCAATCAGATGGCGGCGACCATTCAGGAAGTGACCCACAACGTACAGAACACTGCCCACGCCGCCGAAGAAGCCGACAAACTGGCGCAACAGGGGCGTGGTCTGGCCGATGAAAGCCTGTTGGCGATTCGGCACATGGCCAACTCGGTCACCGACATCGGCAACGCAGTGGGTGAACTGGCCAGCGCTACGCAGTCAATCGGCAGCGTGGTTGACGTGATCACCTCCATCGCTCAACAAACCAACCTGCTGGCGCTCAATGCGGCCATCGAAGCGGCCCGTGCCGGTGAGCAGGGGCGTGGCTTTGCGGTGGTGGCCGATGAGGTTCGCTCGCTGGCTTCCCGTACGCAGTCCTCGACCGAGCAGATTCAGCAAATCATCACCTCGCTGCGTGATGGTGCCGACCGTGCGGTGCAGACCGCCAACAAAGGCGAGCAGATCTCCCAGGAAAGCGTCGCCAGCGTCGAAGCCGTGCAGAAGGCCCTGGACGGCATCAGCCAGTCCGTGACCCGCATCACCGGGATGAGCCAGCAAATGGCCTCGGCATCCGAAGAACAGAGCCACGTTGCGGAAAACATCAGCCAGCAGATTACCCGTATCGCGCAACTCTGCGACGAGAGTGCCAGCCAGGCGCAGCAAGGCTCGCAGATCAGCGGCGAACTGGAAGAAATGGCGCAGTACCTGCACAGCCTGGCCGAGCGGTTCAGTCGCTAAGCATACGCAGAGGACGCAGAGCGTCCGGAACGGCATTACCACGCGGAGCGTGGTAACAAGAGTTGGGGGTATTGCGCCTGGGTGCGTTCACACTACAACCCCACGGACCTCAGCCTGACCTCAGAAGGCGTAGCCCGAAGAGGACGCAGAGCGTCCGGAACGGCATTACCACGCGGAGCGTGGTAACGAGAGTTGGGGTATTGCGCCTGGGTGCGTTCACACAGCAACCCCGCTACCCAGACCCCAGCCTGACCTCAGAAGGCGTAGCCCGAAGAGGACGCAGAGCGTCCGGAACGGCATTACCACGCGGAGCGTGGTAACGAGAGTTGGGGTATTGCGCCTGGGTGCGTTCACACAGCAACCCCGCTACCCAGACCCCAGCCTGACCTCAGAAGGCG
>NZ_LJQT01000141.1:0-25708 GCF_001400515.1 Pseudomonas meliae
TTTGTCTACACCCTCCTAAACAATCCGATCAAATACATAGACCCGACCGGGCATTTTTCGTCTTTTTTAAGTGGGTTTTTGGCGGCTGGGCTATTGCTCACTGGAGGTGGGTCAATTTATGTGTCTACGCACGTAAAAGAATCGAATCCAACGCTCAGTGGGGTGCTTATGGGCGTGGGCAGTGTGTTAGCTGTTGCGGGCGTTGGTTTTGCTCTGAGTTCAATTGTAAAGAAGGCTGCTGGAGTGGGGCGTTCAACCTCCAGGCTGGAGAGTTTCGGGCTTGCTAGACAGAACCAGCGTCCGGCAGGCAGAAATTCGCTAATATTTCCAAATCAACGCCCTCCGCAATCCAGTGCTGATTTACCGGCCGCATCCTTTGCATTACCACGACCACGGCTATTACCATCAAGCGTCGCGCCGGCACGGTCGGCTACTATTCGCAGAACGGACTATCCTAAATACCGAAATATAAGAAGGCCTGTTTTTCAAAAGTATTTGTATGAAGTAGATAGGATGCCAACTATATCTGAACAGCCCTCGCATTCAATCCGTGGGGGGCATGAATCGGTGGTTTGATATATACACTATGTTCAAGTTCGGCAGAGACATTCAAGACAGTGTCTCTGCAGGAGTTTGAACTGACCACATTCAAAAGAAAGCTGCTGCGGGCCTCTCCCGCGCAACCTCTGCCCAGTTAATGAACCCTCCCTCTCGCGCACAGTCGCATAGTCACGCTATTCTCTCGCCCTATCGCGCCCACATCCGGCAGCCGCACAAGGAGTCTGCATGCCCGTTCTTCCTTCTAGACTGGTTACATTCGGTCTCGCTGCTGCCTTGGCGATGTTAACGGGGTGTGGCGAGGAAAAACCGGCGGCGCCCGAACTGCCCAGGGTTTATGTGCAAACGGTAAAAAGTGCCGACTTCGCCGCCAGTGTCGCCCTGACCGGTGATGTTCAGGCGCGGGTGCAGACCCGGCTTTCATTCCGGGTCAATGGCAAGATCATTCAGCGTAATGTCGATGTCGGCGACCGGGTCACTGCCCGGCAGGTGCTGGCCCGGCTTGATCCGAAGGATTTGCAGATCAATGTCGATTCGGCCGCAGCCTCTGTGGCCGCCGAGCAGGCCCGCGTGAATCAGGCCCGCGCCGCTTTTGTCCGGCAACAAAAGCTGTTGCCCAAAGGCTATACCAGCCGTAGTGAATATGACTCGGCCCAGGCCGCCTTGCGCAGCAGCGAAAGCTCGTTGAAGGCTGCGCAAGCGCAACTGGCCAATGCCCGTGAACAATTGGGGTATACCGCACTGGTCGCGGATGCGCCGGGTGTGATCACCGCGCGTCAGGCTGAAGTCGGGCAGGTGGTGCAGGCCACGATGCCGATTTTCGATCTGGCACGCGACGGTGATCGGGATGCGGTGTTCAATGTCTACGAGTCCCTGTTCGTTCAGCCGCCGACCAATCAGCCTGTGCAGGTCACGCTGCTCGACAACCCGGACATCAAGGTCAGCGGCAAAGTACGCGAAGTGACCCCGGCAGTCTCGGCGCAAACCGGCACTTTACAGGTCAAGATCGCGCTCGATCCGCTGCCTGAAGGCATGGACCTGGGCTCGGTAGTCAGCGTGGCGCTGAGCGCACCGGCCAATGCCAGTGTCGAGCTGCCTTGGGCGGCGCTGACCAAGGACCTTGGCGAGCAGTTGGGCAAGCCTGCCGTGTGGGTGGTGGACGAGCAGGGCAAAGTCAATTTGCGCAGTGTCACAGTCACCCGTTACCTGACCGCCAAAGTCATCATCGGCGACGGGCTTAAAAGTGGGGAGAAAGTCGTGGTGGCAGGCGGACAGTTGTTACACCCGGACATGCAGGTCGAGATTGCCGAACAGCCCAAACAGCAGAGCGCGCAGGTGCAGCCATGAAGCGTCTGTCGTCATGCCTGTTGTTGGGCGGCCTTCTGTCCAGTGGCTTTCTGTTGAGTGGCTGCGGCAAGGACGAGGCCCCTCCGGAGCCGGTGCGTCCTGTCGTATTCGTCGAAGCCAGGCCTGAGTCAAATCAGGATTTCGGGCGTTTTGCCGGCAATATTCAGGCGCGTTATCAGAGCGTGTTGGGTTTTCGTGTGGCGGGACGTATTGCCCGGCGCAACGTCGACGTAGGCGCTGAAGTGAAGAAAGGCGATTTGCTCGCCACCCTTGATCCGACCGATCAGCAGAATACAGTGCGTGCCCGGCAGGGCGACCTGGCCAATGTGCAGGCGCAGTTGATCAACGCTCAGGCCAATGCTCGCCGCCAGCAGGAACTGTTTGATCGCGGTGTGGGTGCCCAGGCGCAACTGGACATCGCCCTGACTGATCTGAAGACCGCCCGCTCGTCGCAGGAGCAGGCTAAAGCCGCTGCACAACAGGCCCGCGATCAATTGAGCTACAGCGAGCTGCGCAGTGATCACGATGCTGTGGTCACCGAATGGAAAGTTGAAGCCGGTCAGGTTGTTACGGCCGGGCAGGAAGTCGTGACCCTGGCGCGGCCGGACATCAAGGAAGCGGTGATCGACCTCCCTGACACACTGGCCGACCAGCTGCCGTCCGACGTGGTATTCACGGTCGCCAGTCAGCTGAACCCGGAAGTGAACACCACCGCCACCATTCGTGAAATCGAACCTCAGGCCGACCGTACCACACGTACCCGCCGTGCACGTCTGACGCTGGCGCAAACGCCAGCGGCCTTCCGGCTGGGCACGGCCATCAGCGTGACGCTCAGCTCGACCATCACGCCGCGCATGCGTTTGCCGATCAATGCCTTGCAGCAGGCCGATGGCAAAAGCCAGATATGGATCGTCGACCCGCAAAACCAGACGGTCAACCCGAGGGCTGTGAACATTATCAGCCGTGACAGCAACAGTTTCGTGCTGGCCGACGGCGTCAAGGCAGGTGAAAAAGTGGTAAGCGCGGGCGTCAACAGCCTCAAGCCGGGCCAGAAAGTCAAAGTCGATGAGGAAAGCCCGCGATGAAAGGGAATTTCAATTTATCCGAGTGGGCCATCAAGCATCAGTCGTTCGTCTGGTACCTGATGTTTGTCGCGCTGCTGATGGGCGTGTTTTCCTACATGAAGCTTGGGCGCGAGGAAGACCCGTCCTTCACCATCAAGACCATGATTATCCAGACCCGCTGGCCGGGCGCGACGGTGGATGAGACCCTCAAGCAGGTCACCGACCGCATCGAGAAGAAGCTCGAAGAACTGGACTCGCTGGACTACGTGAAGAGCTACACACGACCGGGCGAGTCCACGGTCTTCGTGTACCTGCGTGACACCACCAGTGCCAAGGCGATACCGGAAATCTGGTATCAGGTGCGCAAGAAAGTCGATGACATCCGTGGCCAGTTCCCGCAGGGGTTGCAAGGCCCGTCGTTCAACGACGAGTTTGGCGATGTGTACGGCTCGATCTATGCGTTTACCGCAGACGGTTTCTCGATGCGTCAGTTGCGTGACTACGTCGAGAAGGTCCGCGCCGACATCCGCGACGTGCCCGGGCTGAGCAAGGTCGAGATGATCGGTCAGCAGGACGAGGTGGTGTACCTGAACTTCTCGACACGCAAGCTCGCAGCATTGGGCATCGACCAGAGCCAAGTGGTGCAAAGCCTGCAATCGCAGAACGCGGTGACGCCTGCCGGGGTGATAGAAGCCGGGCCGGAGCGGATCTCGGTGCGTACCTCCGGCCAGTTCGCTTCCGAGAAGGATCTGGCTGCAGTCAATCTGCGCATCAATGACCGTTTTTATCGTCTGAGCGACATTGCTGACATAACCCGTGGCTACACCGATCCGCCAAAGCCGCTGTTCCGCTTCGATGGCAAACCGGCGATCGGCCTGGCCATTGCGATGCAGAAGGGCGGCAATATCCAGTCGTTCGGCAAGGCGCTGCACGAACGTATGGACGCTACAACAGCGGAGCTGCCAGTCGGCATTGGCGTGCACAAGGTGTCGGATCAGGCCGAGGTGGTCAACAAGGCTGTGGGCGGCTTCACCAGCGCGTTGTTCGAGGCAGTGATTATCGTGCTGTTGGTCAGCTTCGTCAGCCTCGGGTTTCGCGCAGGGTTGGTGGTCGCGTGTTCGATTCCGCTGGTGTTGGCGATGGTGTTCGTGTTCATGGAATACAGCGGCATCACCATGCAACGGATTTCCCTCGGCGCGCTGATCATCGCCCTCGGCCTGCTGGTGGACGACGCCATGATTACCGTGGAAATGATGGTCACACGTTTGGAAATGGGTGAATCCAAGGAGCAGGCCGCGACTTACGCCTATACCTCGACAGCGTTCCCGATGCTCACCGGTACGCTGGTGACCGTGGCCGGCTTTGTGCCGATCGGCCTGAACAACAGCTCTGCGGGGGAATACACATTCACGCTGTTTGCCGTGATAGCCGTGGCGATGCTGGTGTCGTGGCTGGTCGCCGTTCTGTTCGCACCGGTGATCGGCGTGCACATTCTGAGCGCCAACATCAAACCGAAATCCGAAGAGCCGGGCCGCATCGGCCGGGCATTCAACGGCAGCATGCTCTGGGCCATGCGCCATCGCTGGCTGGCGATTGCCATCACGGTAGGGTTGTTCGCCGCGTCGCTGTTCTCCATGCAGTTCGTGCAGAACCAGTTCTTCCCGTCTTCGGACCGCCCGGAAATTCTGGTCGACCTGAACCTGCCGCAGAACGCCTCGATCAACGAAACGCGCAAGGTGGTGGATCGTTTTGAAGCGAGCCTCAAGGACGATCCGGACATCGAGCGCTGGAGCACCTACATCGGCCAGGGCGCGTTGCGTTTTTACCTGCCACTCGATCAGCAACTGGAAAACCCGTTCTACGCCCAGCTGGTGATTGTCAGCAAAGGCCTGGAGGAGCGGAGCGCGTTGACTGCCCGTCTGCAAAAACGCTTGCGTGATGACTTCGTCGGCATCGGTTCGTATGTGCAGGCGCTGGAGATGGGCCCTCCGGTGGGTCGTCCGTTGCAGTATCGCGTCAGCGGCGAGAACATCGACAAGGTGCGCCAGCACGCCATCGAGCTGGCCAAACTGCTCGATCACAACTCGCATGTGGGCGAAGTGATCTACGACTGGAACGAGCCGGGCAAGGTGCTGCGCATCGATATCAATCAGGACAAGGCCCGGCAGTTGGGCCTGTCGTCGGAAGACGTCGCCAAGCTGATGAACAGCGTGGTCAGCGGTTCAACCGTGACCCAGGTGCGTGATGATATCTATCTGATCAATGTGATCGGACGTGCTGAAGACGCAGAACGTGGCACACCGGAAACCCTGCAGAACCTGCAAATCGTGACCCAGACTGGAACATCCATTCCGCTGCTGGCGTTCGCCACCGTTGGTTACGAGCTGGAGCAGCCGTTGGTCTGGCGCCGCGATCGCATGCCGACCATCACCGTCAAGGGCACGGTACGGGATGCGATTCAGCCAACCGATCTGGTCAAACAGCTGCAACCTGAAATCGACAAGTTCGCCGCTGGTCTGCCGGTCGGCTACAAGGTTGCAACGGGCGGCACGGTCGAAGAAAGCAGCAAGGCGCAGGGGCCGATTGCCAGCGTTGCGCCGCTGATGCTGTTCCTCATGGCGACGTTCCTGATGATTCAGTTGCACAGCATTCAGAAGATGTTTCTGGTGGCCAGTGTCGCGCCTCTGGGGCTAATCGGTGTGGTGCTGGCGCTGATCCCGACGGGGACGCCACTGGGGTTCGTGGCGATTCTCGGGGTGCTGGCGCTGATCGGCATCATCATCCGCAACTCGGTGATTCTGGTGACCCAGATCGATGCCTATGAGCGCAGTGGGTATCTGCCTTGGGACGCTGTGGTCGAAGCCACCGAGCATCGCCGTCGTCCGATTTTGCTGACCGCGGCCGCGGCGAGCCTGGGCATGATCCCCATTGCGCGGGAAGTGTTCTGGGGCCCGATGGCCTACGCCATGATCGGTGGCATCATCATCGCCACGTTGCTGACCCTGCTATTCCTGCCTGCGTTGTACGTGGCCTGGTACCGCATCAAGGAACCAACCGACGAACAGCGTCGCGAAGCGACTGACAAGGGTGACGATGAGCACGCGCAGCCAGCGCATTGAGGTCGGCGTGCCCTGCCGCCTGTAACGCGGGGCAGGGCTGACGACCCGGCAATCAGTCGGTCTCGCCTGCGTCTTTGACGTCGATCGTGGACAGGCTGAGGTTGGCGAACCGTACCGGGCCGAACGGCGAGGCCTTTGTCAGGCCTGAAGGCGAAAAGCTGGAGGTCTCCGCCGGGGCAGATATATTCAAGAAGCATTTCCTGAGCTGCACCTGGAAATCGAAGTCGCCAGAATAATGCACCCATTCCTGAGTTGCGAAGTTTACGACCTGCGTCAGATTAATCTCATCCTTAATGTTGTAGCCACCCACGACCACGACGAAGAACACGTCGTCTACATCCTCTGCGTTAAGAACGTCGAACTCGAGATGCAGACGCTGGGCGGGCAGTTCAATAATAGACTGGCTTACGGTCACTCCCGTATTCAGCTTGATGCTTTGACCTTCGCCTTTGGGCTTGAAGTCTGGCTCAAAGCCCACTGGGGCTGTCCAGTGAGTAAGATTGTCGCTGAAATCGCCATTTTCCAGATATTCGTTCGCCATGATCAGTTCCTTTGATCGATTCGGATGGATGCAAGCCGCCTGTTTAAGTGGCTGAATCTATCCTAAGACGCACAGGTTGCTGAACGATACTGTCAGAAGTACCAGCACACGAACTGCACAGCGCCGCACATCACTGACGCCGCCCCAGACACTTGCCAGCCAAGGCTGCTGCTCTCTCGGCAGCCCGGCGGGGCGGTAGTAGTGTTCCAGCTCGCTAAACCCGGCTTCGGTCAGCAGTTCGCGCCATGTTTCGAGGTCGTGGTACGCGCCGTAACGCTCGCCGTTCCAGCCTTCCTGATTCTCACCACGCGGGTTGGAGCTGAACAGCACGCCGCCCGGTTTGAGCGTGGCATACAGTTCGCGCAGCACGCGTGGCAGTTCCTGTCTGGGGATGTGGAACAGCACTGCGTTGGCGAAGAGGCCATCGAAGCGGCCTTGCGGCAGGTCGAGTTCGAGGAAGTTCTGCTGTAGCACTTCGCAACCGGTCTCGGCGCGTGCCATTTCGGCGAAACGTTCTGAGCCGTCTAGCCCGACCGCCACATGGCCCATCGCTGTGAACGTCTTCAAATCACGCCCCGGCCCGCAGCCGAAGTCGAGAATCTGCAACGGTGCCGGGCCTTCGATATGCCGCAACAGGGCATCGATATTCTGGCTGACGTCGTGGTCGCGTGTGCCTTCGCGAAATTCGTCGGCCACGCTGTTGTAATGGCTGACGGTGGTCGAGGTAATCTGCGCAAGCATCTGAGGGTCGAGTTTCATCAGGGGCGGTCCGGTAAAGGAAGACCGCCAATATACCCTCGCTGCGTTGCGGCTGCTCAGCGCCTGTCGAAGCTGCGCGCCAGCCGGTCACCGCCCAGTTGCACCAGCGCTACGACCGCCACCAGCAAGACGATCACGGTCAGCATCACCTGCGTATCGAAGCGCTGATAGCCGTAGCGATAGGCAATGTCGCCCAGCCCGCCTGCGCCGATGGCACCGGCCATGGCTGATGAGTTGATCATCGTCACCAGCGTGATGGTAAAGCCGCCGACGATGCCGGGGCGCGCTTCTGGCAGCAATACGTGCCAGATGATGTGCCAGCGCCGACAGCCCATCGCTTGCGCCGCTTCGACCAGGCCGTGATCGACCTCGCGCAGGCTCACTTCGGCGATCCGTGCAAAGAACGGCGTGGCAGCAATGGTCAGTGGCACAACGGCTGCCCAGACACCATACGTGGTGCCGACGATCATCCGCGTGAACGGGATCAGCGCGACCATCAGAATCAGGAAGGGAATAGAGCGAAACAGGTTCACGAAGGCACCCAGCACGCGGTTGATCCCCGGTGCCTCATAGATGCCGCCTTTGGAACTGGTGACCAGAATCACCGCCAGCGGGATGCCCAGCAGCAGTGCGATCAATGACGACACACCGACCATCAGAAACGTGTCGAGGGTGCCTTGCAGCAAACGATCAACCCACATAACCCAATACCTCCGCGCGTGGCGCCAGTTGACGGGCGCGTGCCAGCAACTCGTCGCGTGTATGCACTGAGCCGGCGACCGACAGAATCAAGTGGCCGATGGCCCGCTCCTGAATGCGCTCGACCCCGCCCTGCAGCAATTGCACCTTGCCGCCCAGCGCGGCAAACAGCGCGGCCAGATCAGGCCCCTGGTCACTGGCACCGGTAAAATGCACATCCAGTAACAGGGCTGCATCAGGCCGTTGCGGCTGATCGCTCAGACGCTCGGCCCACTCCTTCGGCAGCCCGGTTTGCAGCGGTGCCAGCAGGGTTTTGCTGACGTCGTGCTGCGGGTCGCCGAACACTTGCCAGACCGGCCCCTGCTCGACGACTCGGCCTTGATCCAGCACCACAACGCGGTGGCAGATATCACGAATAACCGCCATTTCATGGGTGATCAGCACGATGGTCAGGCCCAGGCGCTGATTGATTTCGCGCAACAGGCCCAAGATCGACTGAGTGGTTTCCGGGTCCAGTGCTGAAGTGGCCTCGTCGCACAACAGGATTGCGGGATCATGCACCAGTGCGCGGGCAATGCCGACGCACTGTTTCTGCCCGCCGGACAGTTGCGCGGGGTATGCGTTGTGTTTGTCCTGCAAACCCACCAGTTCCAGCAACTGCGCGACCTTGCGCGCGCGTTGCTCCTTGGGCACGCCTGCGACCTTGAGCGGCAGCTCGACGTTCTGCCAGACGGTCTTGGCCGACATCAGGTTGAAGTGCTGGAAGATCATGCCGATGCGTCGGCGCAGCTCCACCAGTTTGTCTTCGTCGAACTCGCCGATGTCCACCTGATCGATCAGCACCCGGCCGCTGCTGGGTTGTTCCAGGCGATTGATGGTGCGGATCAGCGAGGACTTGCCTGCGCCGCTGCGGCCGATAATGCCGAAGATCTCGCCGCGCTGGACAGCCAGGTCGATATTGCCCAGCGCTTCAACGGGGCCTTGCTTGCCGTGATAGGTCTTGCCCAGGTTGATGAACCGCACATGGGCGCGATTCAGCTCCGGGTGCAGCTCGGCCTGTTGCGCCAGTGTGCTTGCGATCGGGGTATCGAGTGGCAGTTGGCGTTGCGCGGTTGCGGTCATTCTTTCCATCCCGCCTGGTAAAGCTTGCCGTTGACCTTGTCGAGCGAAGCGCGGACGACGGGCGAGTGCTGGTAGATATCGACGAATTTCGCCAGACGCGGATCATCTTTATGATCAGGTTTGATCACGAACTGAATGACGTATTCCGGATGGTCCAGGCCATCGAACAGGATGGCCGATTCGGCGGGAAAGGTTTTGGCCAGACGGATATAGGCCGGGTAGCCCTGCACTAGATCGGCGTCATCGTAGGCGCGCACCAGTTGCACGGCTTCAACCTGAATGATCTTGAGCTTTTTCGGGTTGGCGGTGATGTCTTCCTCGGTCGCCTTGTAGCCGACGCCTTGCTTGAGGGTGATCAGCCCGGCTTTGGCCAGCAGTTGCAGGCCGCGTCCGCTGTTGATCGGGTCATTGGCGATGGCCACGGTTGCGCCAGTCGGCAGCTCATCGAAGCTTTTGTACTTTTTCGAGTACAGACCCACGTTGTTGATGATTCCCGGCGCGTAGGGCACCAGGCCGAAACCGGCGGTTTCATTGGCGTTGGTCAGGAAAGGGATGTGCTGGAAGTAGTTCACGTCGATATCGCCTGCGGCGAGGGTGACGTTGGGGGCGATCCAGTCGGTGAATTCGACCAGCTCGACTTTCAGGCCCTGCTTGCCAGCTTCTTCGACAGCGGCTTCAAGCGGTATGGCGAAGGCTGCCGTGGTGCCGACTTTCAAGGGCTTGTCGTCAGCGTAAGCGGTCAGGGTCAACAGCCCGAGGGCCAGTGCAGCGAGGGTTTTGCTCATGGTGCGGTCCTTTAAGAAATTATTGCTCCTGCGTTCTGCACAAAGTCCTGAGATTCCTTGAATATGGAGCTTTGTGGGAGCGGACTTGTTCGCGAAGACGGTATCTCAGTAGATGCATTTTCAGAGAATATACCGGCCCTTTCGCGGACAAGTCCGCTCCTACGCCCTGCGGGCAGAAGCCTGAAAGCCACGCTTTTCGGGCTATTCAAGATTTGTGTAATGAGCGCGAAGCGTATCAACGAGAGTCAGGCACTGGGTATTAAATCAATTCCAGCCCGCGCGATCCATCGTGCGGATCGCTTCTGCCTGACGCTTGCCTGCCACTTCGACCGGAATGGTGTCGGCCTTGAACCGGCCCCAGCTCGCCACTTCTTCTGACGGCGCCACGTTCGGGTTGGCCGGGAACTCCTGATTGACGCTGGAGAAGATCTTCTGTGCATCGGGACCAGTCATCCACTCGACCAGTGCCTTGGCAGCCTCAGGGTGCGGGGAATATTTGGTCAGGCCGATACCCGACAGATTTACATGTACACCCCGGTCCGCCTGATTCGGCCAGAACAGCTTCACCGCCAGGTCAGGTTTTTCCTTGTGCAGGCGACCGTAATAGTAGGAATTGACGATGCCCACATCGCACTGCCCGGCGTTGATCGCCTCAAGCACTGCGATGTCGTCGGAAAAAACATCGGTGGACAGGTTGTTCACCCAGCCCTTGAGGATTTTCTCGGACGCTTCGGCGCCATGGGTTTCGATCAATGTAGCGGTCAGCGACTGGTTGTAGACCTTCTTCGCGGTGCGCAGGCACAGGCGCCCTTCCCAGTTCTTGTCGGCCAGCGCTTCATACGTGGTCAGCTCGACAGGTTTCACCCGGTCAGTGGAGTAGGCGATGGTTCGTGCGCGAAGGCTCAGGCCGGTCCAGCCGTGAGTGGATGAACGGTATTGCGGCGGAATGTTGGCTTCTATCACCGGTGAGGTGAATGGCTGCAGAATGCCCATCTGTTCGGCTTGCCAGAGGTTACCGGCATCGACCGTCAGCAACAGGTCGGCAGTGGCATTCTCGCCCTCGGCCTTGATGCGCTGCATCAATGGCGCTTCCTTGTCGGTGATGAACTTTATCTTCACCCCGGTCTTGGCCGTATATGCATCGAACACCGGCTTGATCAACTCGTCGATCCGGGACGAATAGACCACCACTTCATCAGCAGCCTGAGCGGTACTGCCCAGTAAAGTCAGTGTCAGAGCAGCCAGAAGACGCTTGCTTGCCTGCATCGGGGGTATCTCGCGTTCGCAAATGAGGCGAAATGGTAGTGAATCCCATTTGCTATCTCAATCGAAGAGGCAGTGGAGCCGTTACCGGATGTTTCTGGCTGACAGCCTGATCAACAAACGGTCCTGGCTTTGGAAAAGTTCGCAACCCTGCGCAGCTTGTCCACATCGAACACTTCCAGCTGCCCTTCCCCTATGCGCACGATCTTGCGTTCATGCAGATCCTGAAGCACTTCCAGCAAGGCCGGCGGGGATAGCGCGAGGCACTCCACGGCCTGAATGTCCTCCAGCACAATCAGGCGGCGTGCATGGCTCAACGGGCCATAACCCTCACTGAGCATCAACAGACGCCATGCGACCCTCGCTCTGGGAGGCAGTCGGCGCATTTTCTCGGGGTTCTGCAGCGGCAAACCGATTTTCTGGCTGAGTAACGCGGCAAACCAGCGCCAATATTCCGGGTGCCTGTCGAGCAACTCGAGCAGAAATTGCTGAGGGACATGCAGAAAGATACTTTGCTCCAGTGAGCAGACCTCGAAACGGCGCGGCAACCCGTCGAACAGCGACACTTCGCCAAACCACATAGGCGCACGCATCGGCTCCACACCCGAAAGCCGCTGCTCATGGGCAGCGCCGATACGCACACAGCCCTCCAGCAACACATAAAGACCGCAAGGCAGATCGCCTTTCTCGAACAGCGTCCTGCCAGGCGTCCTGCGCTGCTGGCGAGCAGCGTCCAGCAGGCTATCCTGCAAACCGGCAGGTAAATGAGAAAACCAGTAATCGGATAGCAGTCGTGACCGCCACGACACTCCATTTGTCATTTTTGCTCCCTTTTATTTCAGGCATGCGTGTTGTACAACAACCCTGGCTCAAACCGATCATCGTCTCAGGCAGGAATAATAATGAAAACCCTTGTCGATCATCTCAGCCAATACGCTGCGTATCACCGTGATTCACGCAATATCGTGACGCACTTCGTGGGCATTCCATTGATTGTACTGGCCGTGGTGGTACTTCTGTCGCGTCCGGGCTGGACTGTAAGCGGCGTGTGGGTTTCGCCTGCGGCCCTGCTAGCCCTGGGTTCGACGATTTTCTATCTGCGCCTGGACCGTCCGCTGGGCGTGGTCATGGCAGTGCTGCTGGCACTGTGCATCTGGGCCGGGGCCAACCTTGCGCAACAGAAGACCATGGTCTGGCTGAGCGCGGGCGTCGGGCTCTTTGTGATCGGCTGGATCATCCAGTTCATCGGCCATTACTACGAAGGGCGCAAACCGGCGTTTATCGATGACGTGACTGGCCTGATCATCGGCCCGCTGTTCGTGATTGCGGAGCTGGCGTTCCTGATGGGCTTGCGCAAACCGCTGCAATACGCCATCGAAGAACGCTCCGGCCCAGTGGGGCGCAATACCCGTAAGGCTGCGATGTAGCGACCGTTAACGATCAGTCTCCGTGCTCTGGCCCGTCAGTCCGCTGGTCCCGCTGGTGTGGTGCAGCCCGGCCAGCAGCAGTCGCTGATACAACTCTTCGCGCAAGCCCTGAGGCTGGTCGAGTTGCATTCGTTGCAAGTGCTCCGGGAAGGCTTCGGGGTCGGGAGCGTCCAGAGTGGCCTTGCCCAACTCGAGGATTTCGGTGAGTTTGAGCTTGCTCTTCAGCCAGTTCAACGCACGCATCAGGTCGCGCTCTTCACCTGTAAAATCGCATCCCAGCGGGTATTCAGTAAACAGCGACGGATAGCGCGATGCCGTGTCCTTGAGGCGTTTCGGGGTGTTTTCTGTGAAGCGTGGATCAAGGCGGAATTCCCTGGGCAGCTTTCCGGCCTTTTGTGCCTGCTCGATCAAGCCGGGCTGAAAGCGCGAGTCAGTGATGTTGAGGATGCGCTCGATCACCGTGGCGTCGGTCTGACCGCGCAGATCGGCAATGCCGTATTCGGTCACGACAATATCGCGCAGGTGCCGGGGGATCGTGGTGTGGCCGTACTGCCAGACGATATTGGAGCTGACCTCGCCACCTGACTCACGCCAGCTGCGCAGCATCAGGATCGAACGAGCGCCCTCCAGGGCATGAGCCTGCGCCACAAAGTTGTATTGGCCACCCACACCGCTGAGCACTCGGCCATCTTCCAATTGATCGGCCACGGCTGCGCCCATCAGGGTGACGGTGAACGCACTGTTGATGAAGCGCGCATCGCGGCGTTGCAGGCGTTTGAGTTCTTCCTGACCGTAAAGCTCGTTGATATAGCTGATGGCAGTCATGTTGAACTGCGCCAGTCGCTCGGCGGGCAGCTCGCGCAATCGCTCGTAGAAACTGCGAGGACCGAGGAAAAAACCACCGTGCACCACCACGCCATCAGGATGGGCGTCTTCATCCAGAGTGCCCAGATTGGCCAGCCGTTGCAGCTCTACGTCGGCATACACCTTGCGTCGCACGATCCCGGCATCGGCCAGTACCAAAAGACCGTTGACGAACATTTCGCTGCAACCGTAAAGGCCGCTGGCGAACGGCTGAACGCCGCCTTCGCGGTCGATCAGGGTCTGCCAGTTACTCATGTTCAACTCGGCCAGCAGACTGCGCCAGGCTTCATTGTCGGCTTGCCTGGCCAGCAGTGCGCCGGTCAGCGCATCGCCCATCGAGCCGATGCCGATCTGTAGCGTGCCGCCGTCGCGCACCAGTGTACTGGCATGCAGACCAATCAAATGGTCTTGATAACCCACCGGCATGTTCGGGGTGGAAAACAGCGTACTGCGCTCATCTTCGTTGATCAGCAGGTCAAACGCATCGACATCCAGCTCCGAGTCGCCCGGCATGTAAGGCAGGTCGGCGTGGACCTGACCCAGCATGAGGATGGTTTCTCCGGCGGCGCGGCGTTTGGCGATCATGGGCAGCAGGTCGAGGGTCACATCCGGGTTGCAACTCAGGCTCAGCTTGCCCGGGTGCTGATCGTCACGGGCCACCAGTTGCGCGACCAGATTCAGGCCGTTGGCATTGATATCGCGGGCGGCATGACTGTAATTGCTGCCGACGTAGTCTTGCTGGGCTGACTCGCTGTTCAGCAGGCTGCCCGGCTGCATGAAGAATTGCTGCACGCGAATGTTGTGTGGAAGTTTGTCGCGACGCAGCGCAGCTAGAAACTCCAGCTCCGGATAGTCACCGAAGACCCGCTCCAGAAACGGTTCCAGAAACCGCGCCTGCAAACCCTCTCCCGGCGTTGGCCGCCCGAGTGTCAGCGCGGTGTAGATCGTCAGCCGTCGCTCGGGCAACTGGCTGATGCGCTGGTACAGCGCATTGACGAACCGATTGGGCTTACCCAGCCCGAGCGGCATGCCGAGGTGAATATGCTCGGGCAATTGCGCCAGAACGTGATCGACAGCGTGCTCGATGGAACAGGAATACGGCATCCCAGCTCTCCTGAATTGTTATTGGTGCAGCTTGGACCGGTGGCAATCTGAAATTGCTGCATGCTCGCTGCGCAACTATCGTTCCCACGCTCCAGCGTGAGAACGGAGTGCACCTCACTTCAACCCGGACATGCTCTGGATAGCGCTCTTCAGTTCGTCGTCAGTGCAATCGCCGCAGGTGCCTTTCGGCGGCATGATGCCAATGCCTTTGATGGTGCTGGCCAGCAGGCCGTCAAGGCCGCCTTTTTGTCTGGCCCGCTCTTCCCAGGCGGCCGTGTCACCGGTTTTCGGCGCGTTGAGCAGGCCGACGCTGTGACAGGCGACGCAATGGGCGGCGATGATGTCGTCAGGGGCCCGGGCGGTATCGGCGGCTTGCACATTGAACGCCCATAACGTCAGAACGCCTGCGGTGCTCAGAATCTTCCGGGTCAGTTTCACGCATCACTCATCGCAAGGGGCGGGTCAGAAATTGGCCGGGGTGGCCGCACTGATCAATCGTGCCGGGACGTCGAACGGGTTACGAAAGCGATGCGGCCGGGTGCTTTCGAAATAGTAGCTGTCACCCGCTTCGAGCACATAGGTATCCAGCCCGACCACCAGTTCCAGCCGACCCTCGACGAGGATGCCGGTCTCTTCGCCTTCGTGAACGAGCATCTCTTCGCCGGTGTCGGCACCCGGTGGGTAGGTCTCGGTGAGAAAGGCGATGGCGCGGCCCTGATGCGATTTGCCGACCAGCTTCATGGTCACGGCACCGTCCGAGATATCAATCAGCTCGCTGGCCTTGTAAACCACTTGAGCTGCGTTTTCGGGCACGGACTCTTCCGAGAAAAATTCGACCATGGACATGGGGATGCCGCCGAGCACCTTGCGCAGCGAACTGATCGAAGGGCTGACGCTGTTTTTTTCGATCATGGAGATGGTGCTGTTGGTCACACCTGCGCGCTTGGCGAGTTCACGCTGGGACAGGCCCTTGAGCTTGCGAATCGATTGCAGTCGTTCACCCACGTCCAATGCGATATTCCCCCAGGTTTTGTCAGGTCTAGTCGAGATGAACGCCATCATGGCAACAGCGTTCAATATTTACAACACTTCGACAGACACCAGACATACAGCGGCCTGACGGACAGGAGCTCGATCAGTCTTGGGAATAGATACGCGGAACGCGACGCAGATTGCAGAAGATTTCGTAGGGAATCGTTTCTGCCCGTGTGGCCACTTCACTGGCGAGCACGTGCTTGCCCCACAACTCGACCCGGCTGCCAAGCCCGGCCTGCGGTACGCCGGTCAAGTCTACGCAAAGCATGTCCATGGACACTCGCCCGAGCAGCCGGGAAGGCTGACCGTCGATCTGCACAGGCGTGCCGGTCGGCGCATGACGCGGATAGCCGTCGGCGTACCCCATCGCCACCACGCCAATACGCAATGGCCGATCACAGACAAACGTTGCGCCATAGCCCACGGCTTCACCGGCAGGCAGCTCACGCACACTGATGATCTTCGATTCAAGGGTCATGACCGGTTGCAGGCGGTCAGCCAGCGGGTGCGCCTGACCAAACGGCGTGGCACCGTAGAGCATGATGCCGGGGCGCGACCAGTCGCTCGGAATATGCGGCCAGCCCAGAACAGCCGGGGAGTTTTTCAGGCTGGTTTCTGCAACCAGGCCTTTGCGAAAGCTCTCGAATACAGCGAACTGTTCATCACTGCATCCACTGTTCAGCTCATCGGCGCGGGCGAAGTGGCTCATCAGGACGACTCTGGCCACTTTGCCGGTTACCAGCAGGCGTTGATAGGCGGCCTGATATTCATACGGGTACAGGCCGACGCGGTGCATGCCCGTGTCAATCTTGAGCCAGACCGTTAAAGGTTTGGCAAGCTGCGCCTGTTCGATGGCCTCCAGCTGCCAGGTCGAATGCACGACCGTCCAGAAGTCGTGCTCGACAATCAGCGCCAGTTCATCGGCTTCGAAAAAACCTTCAAGCAGCAGAACAGGTGCGTGGATGCCTGCCGCGCGCAGCTCGAGCGCTTCTTCGATGCAGGCCACTGCGAAACCGTCGGCCTGGGCTTCCAGTGCCTGGGCAACACGTACCGCACCGTGACCATAGGCATCGGCCTTGATCACCGCGAGCGCTTTGCCGCCGCTGTTTTCACGAGCCAGTTGGTAGTTGTGACGCAGTGCCTGAAGATCAATTAAGGCGCGGGCTGGACGCATGATGACGTTTCTTGCCTGAAGGGTGAAAAGGGTCAGAAAAACCCCGACGNNGACGCAGAGATGCGTCGGGCACAACAGTATAAAGACAGCAGACTCAAGGCAGCGCGGCGACAACCGACAGTTCGACGAGGATTTCCGGCTCGCACAACTTGGCCTCGACGGTTGCACGCGCAGGCGCGACACCCTTGGGCAGCCATTTGTCCCAGACGCTGTTCATGCCGGCAAAATGAGCATCGATGTCTTTCAGATAGATCGTGACCGACAGAATGCGAGTCTTGTCAGTACCGGCCAGGTCGAGCAGGCGCTCGATACTGTTCAGAACCTCGCGGGTCTGTTGCTCGACACCTGCAGTCATGTCATCGCCGACCTGGCCCGACAGATAGACGGTGCCGTTGTGGACAACGACCTGACTCATGCGCTCATTGGTGAGCTGGCGCTGGATTGACATGCTGTGCATTCTCCTGAGTGTTGCCGTAACGAGAGATATCGAGGCCTTCGGCACTGATACGGGGTGTCTTGCGGGCAATGAGGTCTGCCAGCAAGCGACCGGAACCACACGCCATCGTCCAGCCCAATGTGCCATGGCCGGTATTGAGGAACAGGTTACGGAACGGTGTTGCACCCACAATCGGTGTGCCATCGGGAGTGGTCGGACGCAACCCGGTCCAGAAACTGGCCTGGGTCGGGTCGCCACCCTGAGGATAGAGGTCACCGACGATCATCTCCAGTGTTTCGCGTCGACGAGGGTTGAGCGACAGGTCGAAACCGGCGATTTCCGCCATGCCGCCGACCCGGATGCGGTTGTCGAAGCGGGTGATGGCGACCTTGTAGGTTTCATCGAGAATGGTCGAGGTCGGAGCCATGGCCGGGTCAGTGATCGGCACCGTCAGCGAATAGCCCTTCAGCGGGTAAACCGGAGCCTTGATACCCAGCGGTTTGAGCAGTTGCGGAGAATAGCTGCCCAGCGCCAGCACGTAGCGGTCGGCTGTTTCCAGCTTACCGTCGATCCACACACCATGGATGCGGTCGCCAGCGTGGTCGAGGCGCTCGATGTTCTGTCCGTAGCGGAGCTCGACACCCAGCTCTACAGCCATTTCTGCAAGGCGCGTGGTGAACAACTGGCAATCGCCGGTCTGGTCATTGGGCAAACGCAGCGCACCGCTGAGAATGCCGGTAACACCGGCCAGTGCGGGCTCCACACGGGCGATGCCGTCGCGATCCAGCAGTTCGTAAGGAACACCGGACTGCTCGAGCACAGCGATATCCTTGGCGGCGTTGTCCAGCTGGGCCTGGGTCCGGAACAACTGTGTGGTGCCCAGGCTGCGCCCTTCATAGGCGATGCCGGTCTCGAGGCGCAGTTCATCCAGGCAATCGCGGCTGTATTCGGACAGGCGCACCATGCGCTCTTTATTCACGGCATAGCGGCTGGCGGTGCAGTTGCGCAGCATTTGCGCCATCCACAGGTATTGATCTATATCTGCCGTGGCCTTGATCGCCAATGGCGCGTGGCGCTGCAGCAACCACTTGATCGCCTTCAGCGGAACACCCGGCGCGGCCCATGGCGAGGCATAGCCTGGCGAGACCTGGCCGGCATTGGCAAAGCTGGTCTCCATGGCGGCGGCTGGCTGGCGGTCTACCACGGTCACCTGAAAACCGGCACGCGCCAGATAATAAGCACTGGTTGTACCGATGACACCACTTCCAAGGACCAGAACGCGCATGTAGATGACCTCATCGCGGATATCCGCTGACGTTTTGAAGTTTTAAGCAAGAATGTGCGCAGTATATTGAGCAATGGGCAGTGCTTCTCACTGTATAAACATCTATATTTGGCGTTTATTCCCGGCGATAAACGCTTTGGTAGAGGGGAAATAACCCATGCGCACTCAACACCAGTCAAATCGTGAACTGGACAAGATCGACCGCAATATCCTGCGCATCCTCCAGGCAGATGGGCGTATCTCGTTTACCGAACTGGGCGAGCGCGTCGGCCTCTCGACCACTCCGTGTACCGAGCGGGTTCGCAGGCTGGAACGCGAGGGCATCATCATGGGCTACAACGCCCGCCTGAATCCGCAAAGCCTGAAGGCCAGCCTGCTGGTGTTTGTGGAAATCAGTCTGGACTACAAGTCTGGCGACACCTTCGAGGAGTTCCGCCGTGCCGTGTTGAAGCTTCCGCATGTGCTGGAGTGCCACTTGGTATCAGGCGACTTTGACTATCTGGTCAAGGCGCGCATTTCCGAGATGGCGTCCTACCGCAAACTGCTGGGCGATATCCTGCTCAAGCTGCCGCACGTGCGTGAGTCCAAGAGCTATATCGTGATGGAAGAAGTGAAAGAGAGCCTGAACCTGCCGATTGCCGACTGATTGCGCTAGACCAGCACTTGTCGGGTGGAAGCCATATATTCGTGTATCTGCTTCTCTACCCGCGGGTGAATCAGTTCGACCGGGCGACGGCCATTCGGGCATGGCAGGCTTTCGGTGGTGCCAAACAGACGGCAGATCAACGGGCGTTCGTCATACACGGTGCAGCCCTGTGGGCCAAGGTGCACGCAATTGAGCTCATCGAGCGCGGCGTCCTGTTCGGCGGCAGTCTTGCGCGGCAGGCGCGACATTTCTTCGGACGACGTGGTAACCGGGCCGCAGCAGTCGTGGCAGCCAGGCACACACTCGAACGAGGGAATCTGGCGGCGCAGATCACTTATTTTCTGACGGTTGCAGCTCATTGAATCAACCATTCCTACACAATGCGCTGAGTTTGCCCCAGTTGGCAGGCTCATGACAGCGGCTTATCCTCCCCACACGCAAACCGCCACCGACAGGACCCGCTCATGAACGCCGGCGTTCAGCACCCGACTCTTCACGACGACCAGCATGTTGCCTCCTACTACGCCGCCAGCAGCCATCCGCAACCGGATCACCCTGCGCTGCAAGGCGAGGTGAAGGTTGATGTGTGCGTGGTGGGCGGCGGATTTTCCGGCCTCAACACTGCCATCGAGCTGGCCGAGCGCGGGCTGAGTGTCGCGTTGCTTGAGGCACGCAGGATTGGCTGGGGTGCCAGCGGACGCAATGGCGGCCAGCTGATTCGCGGGGTCGGCCACGGTGTCGAGCAGTTCGCCAATGTCATCGGCAGCGAGGGTGTGCGGCAGCTGAAGCTGCTGGGCATCGAGGCGGTCGATATCGTGCGTCAGCGCATCGAGCGGCACGCTATCGATTGCGACCTGAAATGGGGTTATTGCGACTTGGCCAACAAGCCGCGCGACCTGCACAGCCTTGCCGAAGATGCCGATGAACTGCGCAGCCTGGGTTACCGTCATGAGCTTAAGTTGCTGCAAGCCGATCAGATGCGCAGTGTCGTAGGCTCCGACCGTTACGTCGGCGGTTTGATCGACATGGGTTCCGGACATCTGCACCCGTTGAATCTGGCTTTGGGAGAAGCTGCCGTAGCGCAGTCATTGGGCGTTCGGTTGTTCGAACATTCTGCAGTGACGAGAATCGACTACGGCCCGCAGGTCAAAGTGCATACGGCTCAGGGGGCGGTGCTGGCGAAAACTCTGGTGCTGGGCTGCAATGCCTACCTCAACGATCTGAATCCGGAAATAAGCGGCAAGGTATTGCCCGCGGGCAGTTACATCATCGCGACCGAACCCTTGAGCGAGGCTCAGGCCCGGGAAGTGTTGCCGCAGGACATGGCGGTCTGTGATCAGCGCGTGACTGTAGATTACTACCGGCTGTCAGCGGATCGGCGTTTGCTGTTCGGGGGCGCCTGTCACTATTCGGGCCGCGACCCACGGGACATCGCCGCTTACATGCGGCCGAAGATGCTCGATGTGTTTGCGCAACTGGCCTCAGTGAAGATCGATTACCAGTGGGGTGGGATGATCGGCATCGGTGCCAATCGCCTGCCGCAAATTGGCCAGCTCAAGCAGCACCCCAACGTTTTTTATGCGCAGGCTTATTCGGGGCATGGTCTGAACGCGACACACCTTGCAGGTCGCTTGCTGGCCGAAGCCATCGCCGGGCAACACAGCGATGGCTTCGAGCTATTCGCCAAAGTGCCACACATGACCTTTCCGGGCGGTAAACACTTGCGCTCGCCGTTACTGGCATTGGGCATGCTCTGGCACCGACTCAAAGAGCTGCGCTGAACGGCTCAGGACCTCCAGAACGGTTTCATCGCTTCGACCCGCGCCTGCTGGAAATCCAGCCCGATGTCGCGCAGCTGATCGTCCGTCAGCTCCAGCAAGGTGCGGCGAGAGGTCCAGCGGTGACGATACAGCGCCCAACGACTCATGCCGGCCAATAGATCGGCCTTGTTTGAGCGGACCGTTCTGACCGCAGTTGGCCGATAGTCATTCAATTCCTGGCTGTGAAGCGCAAGGCGTACATCGCTGAACCCGTTCATTTCCGTTTCCCTCATCCTGGGTGGGTGTGGGTCTATGATGAAACGAACGGCCAAACCATTACAGATTCAAAAACAGGTTATATTTTCCATACAGATGAGGCGAAAACAGCACTGAATGCTATATTTTTGCCCAATCTGTATTGCTATACCACGCTCACCAGCCTGAGAGTACGTCATGACGCTTTACGTCAACCTCGCCGAACTGCTCGGCTCGCGGATCGAAAACGGCTTCTACCGCCCCGGCGACCGCCTGCCATCGGTGCGTGCGTTAAGTGTCGAACATGGCGTCAGCCTGAGCACCGTGCAGCAAGCGTATCGGGTGCTGGAGGACAACGGCCTGGCAGCGCCGAAACCCAAATCCGGCTATTTCGTATCGGTCAGTCGAGCGGCACCTGCACTGCCTGCTGTCGGGCGACCCGTCCAGCGGCCTGTGGATATCTCTCAATGGGATCAGGTGCTGGACCTGATTCGGGTGGCACCTCTCGAAGCGGTCACGCAACTGGGACGCGGCATGCCCGATGTCACCAGCCCTACCCTGAAACCGTTGATGCGTGCGTTGAGTCAGTTGAGTCGCCACCAAGACATGCCGGGGCTGTATTACGACAACATCTACGGCGTGCGCAGGCTGCGTGAGCAAATCGCCCGACTGATGCTCGACTCGGGCTGCAACCTGACCGCCAATGACCTGATCGTCACCAATGGCTGCCATGAAGCGCTGTCAGCGAGCGTCCGTGCCATTTGCTCGCCGGGTGACATCGTTGCGGTGGACTCGCCCAGTTTCTTCGGCGCCATGCAGACGCTCAAGGGTGTGGGCATGAAGGCCCTCGAAATTCCCACCGACCCATTGACCGGCATTAGCCTCGAGGCGCTGGAACTGGCCCTTGAGCAATGGCCGATCAAGGTCATTCAGCTGACGCCCAATTGCAACAACCCGCTGGGTTACGTCATGCCCGAAGCCCGCAAACGTGCGTTGCTGACGCTGGCGCAACGTTTCGATGTGGCGATCATCGAGGACGATGTGTATGGCGATCTTGCTTACAACTACCCTCGCCCGCGCACCATCAAATCCTTCGATGAAGACGGTCGTGTCCTGCTGTGCAGCTCGTTTTCCAAGACCCTGGCACCCGGCCTGCGGATTGGCTGGGTAGCGCCGGGGCGGTATCTGGAGCAGGTGCTGCACATGAAATACATCGGCACCGGCTCGACTGCACCGCAGCCCCAGTTGGCCATCGCCGACTTCATCGAAGGCGGCCATTACGAGCCGCATGTACGGCGCATGAGAACCCAATACCAGCGCAGTCGCGACCAGATGATCGACTGGGTGATGCGCTACTTTCCCGAAGGCACCCGCGCCAGCCGCCCGCAAGGCGGTTTCATGCTGTGGGTGGAACTGGCCGAAGGCTTCGACACGCTGCGCCTGAACCGCGCGCTGCTGGGCAAGGGTGTACAGATCGCGGTGGGCAGTATTTTTTCCGCCTCGGGCAAGTACCGTAACTGCATGCGCATGAACTTCGCGGCCAAACCGAGCCGCGAAATCGAGAACGCTGTGCGTATCGTGGGCGAGACAATTGCACTACTGAATGCGCAAACTGACTGACGCTGGCAAATCTTTCCCGGTTTTTCGGGTCATAACGCCAAGTCGAGCCATGTACAGACGCGGAAGATCAATTTGAATAACTCATGGGCCTTGCCCTTTTGCCTGCTGGTTGCACTGTGCGTCAGCGGTTGCGCACATCAGCAACTTGCCAGCGAGCCAAGCCAGGCCATGCCGCCCTCGAGTTCTGCTTTCGGCCGCTCTATTCAAGCCATGGCGATGCCCCACGACGGGCGTTCCGGCTTTCGCCTGCTGCCCGACAGCAGCGATGCATTCAAGGCGCGCGCCGAGCTGATCCGTAACGCCAAAAGCAGCCTCGACCTGCAGTATTACATCGTCCATGACGGCCTGAGCACGCGCGCCCTGATCGACGAACTGCTCAAAGCGGCAGACCGTGGCGTGCGGGTGCGCATCCTGCTGGACGACACCACCAGCGACGGGCTGGATCAGGCCATCGCCACCCTCGCCGCGCACCCGAACATTCAGATTCGCCTGTTCAACCCGCAAAATCTGGGGCGCGAGACCGGCATCACGCGCAGCCTGGGGCGTTTGATGAATCTGTCGCGTCAGCACCGGCGCATGCACAACAAACTGTGGCTGGCCGACAGCAGTGTGGCCATCGTTGGCGGGCGCAATCTGGGCGATGAATACTTCGACGCCGAGCCGAACCTGAACTTCACCGATATCGACATGCTAAGCGTGGGACCGGTCGCCGAACAGCTCGGCCACAGCTTCGATCAATACTGGAACAGCACGCTCAGCAAGCCCATCGATGCGTTCATGTACTTCCTGCCCGACGGTGAGGATCTGGCCCAGGCGCGGCAGCGACTGGACGATTCACTGGAGCAGGCGCATCAGCAACACAAGGCTCTGTATGAGCGATTGATGGCCTACAAGACTCAGCCACGCATGAAGACCTGGCTCAACGAGCTGGTCTGGGCGCACAACCAGGCATTGTGGGACGCGCCGACCAAGGTACTGGCGCAGGGAGATCCGGATCCGCACCTGCTACTGACCACGCAACTGGCCCCCGAGCTGCTGAACACTCGCAAGGAACTGATGCTGATTTCGGCTTACTTTGTGCCGGGTCAGGAAGGTTTGCTGTACCTGACCGGCCGTGCCGATGCCGGCGTCAACGTCAGCCTGCTGACCAATTCACTGGAAGCCACCGACGTTCCTGCCGTGCATGGCGGCTACGCGCCTTACCGCAAGGCGCTGCTGGAGCATGGCGTGAAGCTGTTCGAACTGCGCCGCCAGCCTGGCGATACCGAAACCATGCGCGGCAGCGGCCCGCACTTGTTCAAGAAAAGCAGTTCGTTGGCCAGTTCGGAATCAAGCCTGCACAGCAAGGCGATGATCTTCGATCGGCAGAAAGTCTTTGTCGGCTCATTCAATTTTGACCCGCGTTCTGTGCTATGGAACACCGAAGTCGGCGTGCTGGTCGACAGTCCGCAACTGGCCGAAGAGCTGCGCGAACTGACGCTTCAGGGTATGGCTCCCTCGCTCACTTACCAGGCGAAGCTGGAGGATGGCAAAGTGGTGTGGGTGACCGAAGACAATGGCCAGATCCACACGCTGCACACCGAACCCGGTGACTGGTGGCGGCGTTTCAACGCGTGGATGAGCCGTGCCATCGGCCTGGAAAGAATGCTTTAGGCGGGCCCAGCCTGGGCAACCCCGAACGCTCCACGTCGCCTGATCAGAATCAGCAGGCCAAAGGCACCTGCCGCCATCAGCAACGGCAAGGCCTCACCGCTGACCCACTGACTGCCCGCGCCCGCTATCAGGGGCCCGATCAGACACCCGATGCCCCACAGTTGAGCGACATGCGCATTGGCGCGGACCAGTGAATCATCTCGGTAACGCTCGCCGATCAGGATCAGCGACAGGGTAAACAGCCCGCCGGCACTGGCACCGAACACTGTCCAGAGCGGCCAGATCAGGGCGGTATGGATCAGTAACGGCACCAGCAGACTGGACGCCAGCAACAAAACGGCGCATCCGGTAAACATTGCGCGGCGCGAAACGCGATCAGCGAGCATGCCGATCGGCAGCTGCAGTAACGCGTCACCTATCACCACCACACTGACCATGATCAGGGCGATTTCCGGGGTGAACCCGTGGCGTATGCAGTAGAGCGGCAGTAGCGTGAGGATCAAGGCTTCGAATGCAGCGAATAGCGCCACTGCCCAGGCGATAGCGGGCATGCCGCGACAGAAGCCCGCCAGATCAGTGAAGGTCACGTTGCAGGATTCAGTCGATGGCGCACCCGTGCGACCCAGCAGCAGGAACGGGGAGCCGACCAGTAGCAGCACGCCAATCCAGAAGCCGTAGTCGGCCTGAGTGCCGATAACGCCCAGTAACAGCGGGCCAGCCAGTTGGCTCAAGGCGTAAGTGCTGCCATACAGCGCTACCAGCCGTCCGCGCAGACGCTCGATCACCAGTTGGTTGATCCAGCTTTCACCCAGCACGAAGACGATGGTCAGAATCACCCCGAGCGCCAGGCGCAAGACCAGCCAGACTCCGTAATACGGCAGCAGCGCCAGTGCGCCGACCGAAACGGCGCCGCCCCACAGGCACAGGCGCATCAGGTTAGCGGTACCGAAGCGCGCGGCGAGACGACTGGCCAGCGCCGCCCCCACCAGCACACCCATCGCAGGCATCGCCGCCATGATGCCAATGGCAAACGAGCCGTAGCCCCAGCCTGCCAGACGCAATGAAACCAGCGGCATGCTGACGCCCATTGCCAGCCCGACGCCCAACACGGACGCCAGCACGGCAAAATAAGTACCCCAACGCATTATCAAGCTCCTGCTGCCCTAACGGCGCAATCAAGACCGGACGCAGA
>NZ_LJQT01000437.1:0-16352 GCF_001400515.1 Pseudomonas meliae
CGTTATTTTGAACTTTCTTCAGAAACCAGGGTAACGCGCCCGAAAGCCTTCTTACCGGCCTGGCAGACGTGAGTTGCACCCAACTTGAATACAAAGCCGCGATCCACCACCTCACCATCTATACGCACACCACCAGATGCCAGCAGATCGCGAGCGACTGCAGCGTTCTTTACCAGCCCTGCTTTATTTAGGACGGCCGAGATCGGCATATCCTCTATAGCAGCCACGGAGATCTCCGGCAGATCGTCTGGCAACTCGCCTTCCTTCATACGGTTGCCCGCAGAACAATGCGCATTGGCGGCAGCCTCTTCACCATGGAAACGGGCGACCAGCTCTTCGGCCAGCTTGATTTTGATATCACGCGGATTGGCACCCGCTTCACAATCAGCCTTCAAGCCATTGATCTCTTCCATCGAACGGAAGCTCAGCAGCTCGAAGTAGCGCCACATCAGCGAATCCGGAATCGATACCAGCTTGCTGTACATAATGCCCGGCGCTTCCTGAATACCAACGTAGTTGCCCAGCGACTTGGACATCTTCTTCACGCCATCCAGGCCTTCCAGCAGCGGCATGGTCAGAATGCATTGCGGCTCCTGCCCATAAGCGCGCTGAAGCTCGCGCCCCATCAGCAGGTTGAATTTCTGATCAGTACCACCCAGTTCGACGTCAGCCTTCAAGGCCACAGAGTCGTAACCCTGCACCAGCGGGTAAAGGAATTCGTGGATGGCGATGGACTGGTTGCTTTTATAGCGCTTGTCGAAATCGTCACGCTCAAGCATACGGGCGACCGTGTACTGCGAAGACAATCGAATGAAGTCAGCCGGGCTCAGCTTGTCCATCCAGGTGGAGTTGAACGCCACCTCGGTTTTGGCCGGATCGAGAATCTTGAAAACCTGAGACTTGTAGGTTTCGGCGTAGTCGAGAACCTGCTCACGAGTGAGCGGCGGACGCGTGGCGCTTTTGCCGCTCGGGTCGCCGATCATGCCGGTGAAATCACCGATCAGGAAGATGATCTGATGCCCCAGATCCTGAAACTGGCGCAGCTTATTAATAAGCACCGTGTGCCCAAGGTGCAGATCGGGCGCTGTCGGGTCGAAACCAGCCTTGATACGCAGTGGCTGGCCACGCTTCAGCTTCTCGACCAGTTCGGCCTCGACCAGGAGTTCATCTGCACCGCGCTTGATCAGCGCCAGCTGCTCTTCAACCGACTTCATTTCAGCCCCCAATTCAAAGGGAACCAACCTTACAAGATCAGAGCCCAATTACAAGTTTTGCCCAGCGTTCGCCTGCGAATCAGTGACTGATACGCGGGAAGGGTTGCTTCGAGCAGGTTTTGGTTATATTTTATACAGTTATTTCATCTTCATCATGTCATTCATCTTTTCCATTTCACCTTTTTCAAAGTCAAATTACCTATGAAAGACACACCGCCTAAAGCGCCCCCGCTTTATCCGAAGAGTCACCTGCTCGCTGCAAGCGGCATTGCCGCATTGTTGAGCCTGGCTCTCCTGGTTTTCCCTTCCAGCGAAGTTGAAGCCAAACGAACGAACCTTTCCCTTGATCTGGAGATGCTGGAGATGCTGGAGATGCCGGATCAGGACGTACAAGACCAAGACGCTCCAGACGCTGCTCAAGCCACACCTGAAACCACTGAATCGCCATTTGCCCAGATCGACAATGCCGATGACCAGGCTCAAGACACCGCCACAGCACAGTCTGACGCAGAAAAGCCGGCACCAGCCAAAGACCCTAACCATCGGGAAGTGATCGTCAGCAAGGGCGACACGCTTTCGACTCTGTTCGAAAAAGTCGGGCTGCCAGCCGCTACCGTTCATGAAGTACTGGCCAGCGACAAGCAGGCCAAACAGTTCACCAAGCTGCAGAACGGGCAAACCCTGCAGTTCGAACTATCGCCGGACGGCCAGCTCAAGCAACTGCATACCAAACTCAGCGAGCTCGAGACCATCAGCCTGTCGAAATCGGCTTCCGGCTTCGTTTTCAATCGCGAGATCAGCAAGCCCAATGTGCGCAATGCGTATGTGCATGGCGTGATCAACAGCTCACTTTCGCAATCCGCGCAGCGCGCTGGCCTGACTCATAGCATGACAATGGACATGGCCAACATCTTCGGCTACGACATCGACTTCGCGCAGGACATCCGCAAGGGTGACGAGTTTGACGTGGTGTATGAGCAGAAAGTGGTCAACGGCAAAAGCGTCGGCACAGGCAATATCCTGTCCGCTCGCTTTACAAACCGCGGCAAGACCTACACCGCCGTTCGTTACACCAACAAGCAAGGCAATACCAATTACTACACGGCCGACGGCAACAGCATGCGCAAGGCATTCATCCGCACCCCGGTAGACTTTGCCCGCATCAGCTCCATGTTTTCGATGGGTCGCAAACACCCTATCCTCAACAAGATCCGTGCGCACAAGGGCGTCGACTACGCGGCGCCACGCGGTACGCCGATCAAGGCAACCGGCGACGGCAAGGTTCTGCTCGCTGGCCGTCGCGGCGGTTACGGCAATACCGTCATCATCCAGCACGGCGATACCTACCGCACGCTGTACGGTCATATGCAAGGCTTTGCCAAAGGCATACAAACCGGCGGAACCGTTAAACAGGGCCAGGTAATCGGCTATATTGGAACTACCGGCTTGTCTACCGGCCCGCACTTGCACTATGAGTTTCAGGTCAATGGCGTTCACGTAGACCCGCTGGGCCAGAAGCTTCCGATGGCGGATCCGATCGCCAAATCCGAAAAACAGCGGTTCATGCAACAAAGCCAGCCGTTGATGGCGCGCATGGATCAGGAAAAGGCCACCACGCTGGCCTCGAATAAAAGGTAATCCATGGACTTCTTCTATATAGGTGTGATGTCCGGCAGCAGTCTCGATGGGATTGATATCGCCCTTTTGAAGCAGGATGACCGCTCAAGGCTTCTGGCTACTCACTACATCCCGATGCCGGAAGATCTGCATGCCGAACTGCTGGGGCTTTGCTCCAGTGGCGTCGATGAGCTTGCACGTGCAGCAATCGCCGAGCAGAAATGGTGCAGGCTGGTCGCACAGGGCGTGCAGACCTTGCTGGAAGATCAAAACATGGTGCCTGCTCAGATTCGCGCCATTGGCAGCCACGGCCAGACTATTCGTCATGAACCTGCTCGCGGCTACAGCATTCAGATCGGCAACCCGGCGCTGCTGGCAGAGCTGACAGAAATCACCGTGGTAAGCGATTTTCGTCGTCGCGACATCGCCGCAGGCGGACAGGGTGCGCCGCTCGTGCCCGCCTTCCACGAAGCACTGTTCGACGATAACAAAGACCACCGCGCTGTATTGAACATCGGCGGCTTCAGCAATCTGAGCCTGATCGAATCCGATCGTCCGGTCGAAGGCTTCGATTGCGGCCCAGGCAACGTACTGCTGGATGCCTGGATACAATCCCAGCGCCATGAAAGCTACGACAAGGACGGGGCATGGGCGGCGAGCGGCGAGGTTGATCAAGCGCTTCTCAAGAAACTGCTCAGCGATCAGTTTTTCCTGACCAAAGGCCCAAAAAGCACCGGTCGGGAAGTGTTCAACCTGGGTTGGGTGCACCATCATCTGTTCCAGCTGCCAACGTTGACACCTGAAGACGTGCAAGCCACGCTGCTGGAACTGACTGCATTGACCATCACAGAGTCCCTGCAATCGGCACAAGCGATCACCAAGGAGCTTCTGGTCTGTGGCGGCGGCGCACATAACAAGGCGCTGATGAAACGCCTTGCAGAGCTATTGCCTGACACCGAGGTCAGCAGTACCGAGAAGTTCGGCGTGGACCCTGACTGGGTTGAGGCCATGGCATTTGCCTGGCTGGCTCATTGCTGCCTCGAAGGCGTACCGGCCAACCGCCCAACGGTAACCGGCGCTAAAGGCAGACGTGTTCTGGGCGCGATCTACCCCGCCTGACCTTGTGCCTGAACGCAAAACGCCGCTCAATGAGCGGCGTTTTTGTTTACAACAAGCTTCAATCAGATCGAGAACGACGAGCCACAACCACAGGTCGTGGAAGCATTCGGGTTTTTGATCACGAATCGCGAACCCTCAAGTCCTTCCTGATAATCGACCTCTGCGCCAGCCAGGTACTGGAAGCTCATCGGATCGACAACCAGACTTACGCCCTCGCGCTCGACGATAGTGTCATCGTCGGCCACGTCTTCATCAAACGTAAAGCCATACTGAAAACCTGAACAACCGCCACCTGTAACGAATACACGCAGTTTGAGACGATCATTGCCCTCTTCGTCGACCAGGGTTTTCACCTTGTGCGCTGCATTCGGAGTGAACTCCAAAGCGGTAGGCGTGAAGGATTCGACACTCATGTCAGATATCTCCCGGCGTTAGCCGTCGTAATGCGTAATGACGGCATTATCCGCTTCTCCTAGAAAATCGGTCAACTATTTGCTGGACGGCGGCAGTGCTTACGGCATCATGCCCGCGTGAGACAAACCGGCGCGCTCATCAAGACCAAACAGGATGTTCATATTCTGAACCGCCTGACCTGACGCGCCTTTGACCAGATTGTCGATAACCGACAGCACGACAACCAGATCGCCGCCCTGCGGACGGTGTACCGCGATGCGGCAAACGTTGGCTCCGCGCACACTGCGGGTCTCGGGATGGCTGCCAGCGGGCATTACATCCACAAAAGGCTCGTCGGCGTAGCGCTTCTCGAACAGCGCTTGCAGGTCCACCGAACGATCAGCGACTGTCGCATAGAGGGTGGAATGAATGCCACGAATCATCGGCACCAGATGCGGAACAAACGTCAGGCCGATATCACCGCCCGCAGCGCGACGCAGGCCCTGAGTGATTTCAGGCAGGTGACGATGGCCCTTCACGGCGTAGGCCTTGAAGCTTTCATTGGCTTCCGAATACAGAGAACCAATGCTCAGGCCACGTCCGGCACCGCTCACGCCGGATTTGCAGTCGGCAATAAGGCGAGTGTTGTCGGCAATGCCCGCCTCAAGCAACGGCAGGAAACCCAATTGTGTAGCTGTCGGATAGCAACCCGGCACGGCGATGAGCCGAGCATTCTTGATCTGTTCGCGATTGACTTCCGGCAACCCGTAAACCGCATCCTGCAGCAGCTGCGGAGCACCGTGCGGCTGGCCGTACCACTTGGCCCACTCGACCGGGTCCTGCAGACGGAAGTCGGCAGACAGGTCGATCACCTTGGTGCCTGCCGCAAGCAGTTCACCGGCCAGTGCATGAGCAACACCGTGGGGCGTGGCGAAGAACACCACGTCACAGGCACCCAGGGTTTTCACGTCAGGTACGCTGAAAGCCAGGCCGTCGTAGTGCCCGCGCAGGTTCGGGTACATCTCGGCGACTGGCATGCCGGCCTCCGAGCGCGAGGTAATGACCACTACTTCTGCCTGCGGATGCTGTGCCAACAGACGCAGCAGCTCGACCCCGGTGTAACCCGTGCCGCCGACAATACCGACCTTGACCATAACCTGCCCTCAACGAAACAACTGGAAAGCGGTCGATAATAGGAGCCTATCGCCTCTGCGACAACCGACAACGTGACGTACGGACGCACAAGACACTACTATTCGGCCACCGTGAACCTGGGAATAATCAAAAATGCTCTATCTATGGGTCAAAGCGCTGCATGTCATTTCAATGGTCTGCTGGTTTGCAGCCCTGTTCTATCTACCAAGACTGTTCGTCTATCACTCGATGAGTGAGGACACGGTCAGCCGCGAGCGCTTCATGGTGATGGAACGCAAGCTCTACCGAGGCATCATGACCCCGGCGATGATCGCAACGCTGGTCTTCGGCGGCTGGCTGATCAGCTTTGACGTCAGCGACTATTTCAGTCAGGGCTGGATGCACGCCAAGCTCGCACTGGTTGTCCTGCTGATCGGCTATCACCACGTCTGCGGCGCACAGATGAAACGCTTTGCCCGTGGTGAAAATGGCCGCAGCCATGTGTTTTATCGCTGGTTCAACGAGATTCCTGTGCTGATCCTGATCGCTATCGTCATTCTGGTCATCGTCAAACCCTTCTGACCGGAAAGCATTCGGCCTCTCCAGTAACACACCAGGGCGCTCGGCTTTACGCAATGTGTAACGCAAGCGCCCGGTACTGTCCCCAACCACAAGACAAGGAAGCCCTGTATGGCCGATTCCCTCTTCAAGATTATATTTGAAGGACAGGTGCGTGAAGGCGTCGAGCTTGATACCGCGAAGGCCAACCTTGCGGGGTTGTTCAAAAGTGAAGCTCGCGCAGTGCAAAAGTTGTTCAACGGCCAGCCCGTTGCGCTCAAGCGCGGGCTGACCCATGCGGATGCTGAGCGCTACCTGAAGGCACTTAATGACGCAGGCGTCGAAGCACGCATCGAACCTGACAGCGACATCAGCCTGAGTCTCAATGAAACAGCCAGCGCGACGCCACAAAAACCCGCGCTTCTGGAAATATCGCCCTATGCGCCGCCCAAAGCACAGGTTGGCGGTGATCAGCCAGAGCATTCGACTCTAAAAGTCCTGAGCATAAACGGGCGCATCGGGCGTTTGCGCTATCTGGCCTGGAGCCTGGTATTGAGCGCAGCGGCACTGGCGCTGGTTGCCGTGTGCCTGCTGACGATGAACGAGTCACTGGTCGCTGGCGGGCTGCTGAGCGCAGTGGTGCTCGTGGTGTTTGCAGTCATCGGTGCACAGATCGGTATACAACGGCTGCACGACCTGGGCTGGTCGGGCTGGCTTTTACTGCTGACGATGGTGCCCTTCATAGGCAGCGTCTTCCCGTTCCTCATGGTCCTGCTGCCGGGTACAAAAGGCCCCAATCAGTTCGGCCCACCGCCACCGCCGAACTCGAAAGGCGTAAAGACGCTGGCCGTTCTGTGGTTGTTGCTGCTACCGATTATTCTGATCGGCCTCACTGCCGGAGGCGCAGGCATGCTGCGCGACGAGCTGGAATTGCAGACCGACGAGTACGAGCAATCCCTCCCGTACGACGATGAACAAGACCAGGACAGTGCCTTGATCGTGCCGGTGGATGTCAACAAAGAGCTCAAAGAAACATAGTGACACGTAATAGACTGCTCACGGTTCGGCAGACTGCCGGGCGCAATATGCTCAATGGAGAAATGCATGACCCGTTACGCCCTGATCACCGGCGCGTCCAGCGGCATAGGCCTGGCGATGGCCGAAGCGCTGGCACGCCGTGGTCGCAGCCTGATTCTGGTCGCCCGTCAGCGCGACCTGCTGGAAACAATTGCACTGGAATTGACTCAGCGTTTTGGCGTGGAAGTGCTGTTTCGTGCATGCGACCTGGGCGAACCGCTGCGACTCTCGGGCTTCCTGCTGGAGCTGGAAGACGGCGCGCATCAGATTGACCTGCTGGTCAATGCAGCGGGCATCGGCACGTGCGGACCTTTTCTGGCGCAGGACTGGAGCGCCGAGCAGGACCTGATCGACCTGAACATCCTCGCTCTGACGCGCCTGTGCCATACGGTCGGCAACCTCATGGCCATTCAGGGCGGTGGGCAGATACTCAATGTCGCCTCGGTGGCGGCTTTCCAGCCAGGGCCGTGGATGAGCACCTACTACGCGAGCAAAGCGTATGTGCTGCATTTTTCCGAGGGGCTGCGCGAGGAAGTGAAGAAGGCCGGGGTGAAGGTCTCGGTGTTGTGCCCCGGCCCGACCCGAACGGCTTTTTTCCGTACCGCGCAGTTGCAGGTCAATGTCGACAACCTGATGAGCCCCGAAGAAGTGGCCCTGTATACCGTTCGCGCACTGGCAAAGGACCGTGCAGTGATCATCCCCGGCTTCAGCACCCGCCTATGGACGTTCAGCCCGCGCCTGGTCTCGCGCTGGCTGGCCCGCCAGATCAGCGGCTACATCAACAGGAAGTACTGCCCACGCTGACAGACAAACGACTGGGCGAGCGGCGTCTCGCTCAGTACACTCAGGCGCACTGCTGCACAGCGATACCCTGCGACGACCATCAACCGACAAGGAGCAAACGGCTGTGGAAACTTTGTTTACCAAGATCATCAATCGGGAAATTCCGGCGAAGATCATCTACGAAGATGACCAGGTACTGGCTTTTCACGACATCGCCCCACAGGCACCCGTGCATTTTCTGGTTATCCCGAAAAAGCCCATTCGGACCCTGAACGATCTGACCGAAGAAGACAAAGGCCTGGCGGGGCATATCATGCTCACGGCGCAGCGTCTGGCCCTTGAACTGGGTTGTGAAGAAGGCTTCCGCGTGGTCATGAACTGCAATGATCTGGGCGGACAGACCGTTTATCACATTCACATGCATGTACTCGGTCAGCGTCAGATGAACTGGCCGCCGGGCTGATCCCGCGTTTCCGGGCTTTGCAGCCGGTCAGCGGCCGTTATGTTCGCTGGCCGGTCGACACAAGCCCCTGCTGCCTGCGGCCGATTCGGGTAAACTGCCCACATGATCTTCCGGAGGTGCCCATGGCTACCGAACGTCACTATTCCCCCCTCGACCGTCTTTTACTGCAAGCCGATAGCGCAATGCGCACATTGCTGCCATTGAGCGCACATCCGCAGCGCCCCTCCCCTGCGGTTGTCCAGCCCGATCACAAGATGAGCGACGTCGACACACGCCACGTTGCAGGCCTGATGCGCATCAACCATACAGGTGAAGTCTGCGCCCAGGCGCTGTACCAGGGGCAGGCGCTGACAGCAAAGCTGCCCAAGGTGCGCAAGGCGATGGAGCATGCGGCTGAAGAGGAAATCGATCACCTTGTGTGGTGCGAACAGCGCATTCATCAGCTTGGCAGCCATACCAGCGTGCTGAACCCGCTGTTCTACGGACTGTCATTCGGGATCGGTGCGGTAGCTGGCGTTATCAGCGACCGGGTCAGCCTGGGTTTCGTCGCGGCAACAGAGGATCAGGTCTGCAAGCACTTGAGTGAGCACCTTGAGCAATTGCCGAGCGAAGACGGAAAGTCGCGGGCCATTCTGGAACAGATGCTTAATGATGAAGAACGCCATGCCGAGTCAGCGCTGGAAGCAGGCGGCTTTCGCTTCCCGGCACCGGTCAAGTTTGGCATGAGCGTACTGGCCAAGGTCATGACCAAGTCGACTTATCGCATCTGACGACGCATCAGGACGGATAAGGACGAATAAAAAAGGCGCCTGCATCAGGCGCCTTTTTAATGTCCGGAATCCGGGCTTATACGGCTACGTTACGGTCGTAGAAGATTTCCAGCATTTCGTGTTTGACCTTGGCGGTCACTTGTTCGCGCTGCTCGGCAGACAAGTTGCTGGTCGCGTCGCCGAACAGGTAGTTATCCAGTTCGAACTGCTTGAGCAGCATCTTGGTGTGGAACAGGTTTTCCTGATACACGTTCACGTCGGTCATCTGGTAACCGTTGCGCGTGTCTTCGGACAGGTAATTCTGGATCGAGTTGATTTCATGATCGATGAAATGCTTCTTGCCTTCCACGTCACGGGTAAAGCCGCGCACGCGATAATCGACGGTCACGATATCCGACTCGAACTTGTGAATCAGGTAATTCAACGCCTTGAGCGGTGAAATAACGCCACAGGTCGACACATCGATATCCACGCGGAACGTGGCGATGCCATCTACCGGGTGAATTTCCGGGTAGGTATGAACCGTGATGTGGCTCTTGTCCAGGTGCGCCAGGATGGTTTCCGGCAGTGGACCCGACTCTTCGATCTGGCTTTCGGTAGGCGTCACCGGCTGCTCGGAGATCAGAATGGTCACACTGGCACCTTGTGGATCGTAATCCTGACATGCAATGTTCAGGATGTTGGCACCAATGATATCGACAACATCAGTCAGAATCCGCGTCAGGCGTTCTGCGTCGTACACACTGTTGATGTATTCGACATACGCCTGCTGGTCCTGCGGGGTTTCCGCATAGCAGATGTCATAAATGTTGAAGCTCAAGGTCTTTGTCAGGTTATTGAACCCGTGGAGCTTGAGTTTGCTTTTCACCGTTAAAAACTCTCTATATGGGTGCGGCGCCAGCCGCGTGATCAAGCATGCCCGTCAGTTGAGTCCGGCTCATCTGCGTAGGACGGTTAACACCTCTTCGCGTTGGCGATTTTGGTTGTCTGTTCGGGCCGGCAGCAGAAAACCAGTACATGCTGCGCCCTGAAAAAGTGGCGCATTATGCAGACGTCCGAAGCCGTCTGCCAGAGTGTGCGCCGTTTTTATGATCGTTGGATGTCTGGCGTTCAGGTCAACTCGACAATTTCATAATCGTGAGTGATCTCCACTCCCGCGTTTCCGAGCATTATAGAAGCAGAGCAATACTTCTCCGCCGACAGCTCGATAGCTCGATAGCTCGATAGCTCGATAGCTCGATAGCTCGATAGCCCGTGACCTGAGCTTCTTTCAGACCGCGACCCTTGACGACGAAGTGCAGATGAATTTTGGTGAACACTTTCGGATCTTCATCCGCGCGCTCGGCTTCAAGAAATGCCTCGCAGCTTTCCACTGGCTGGCGCGACTTCTTCAGGATGCTCACCACGTCAAAGTTGCTGCAGCCGCCCAGACCGATCAACACCATTTCCATCGGGCGTACACCCAGGTTGCGGCCACCGCTTTCAGGCGGGCCGTCCATCACTACTACATGACCGCTGCCGGATTCGCCGAGGAACATGGCTTCGCCAGCCCATTGAATGCGTGCCTTCATCGCCAGGACTCCACTGTAAAAAAGGGGTCGCCAGCTTAGCACAGCGCCAAACGCTGCCTGGACGCATTGGGAAAATGCTTTTTGTAGGAAACGCGTAGGAATATTCGCAAATAGCTTCCTACACGTCTGGAAAAGCTGGTGAGAATGCAGGCGCAGCCGATACCCACAGGTATGCCATTTGGCCATACACCTTATTTCGGAAGTCACGCATGGTCGCAATAACTTTTACGCCCAAAGCAAACAGTCTCGACAAGCTGCTGCCCCATGCGGAACGCCGCCGCTGCCCCGCCAAAAGCAACATCATCAATGCGGGTGATCGCTCTGAGTCGCTGTTTCTGATCTTGAAAGGCTCAGTCACGGTTCTGATCGAAGATGACGAAAGACGCGAGATGATCGTCGCCTATCTCAACAGCGGGGATTTTTTTGGTGAACTGGGTCTGTTTGAGCAGCCGGGACGCGAATCCGTGCGCAGCGCATGGGTGCGAGCCAAGACCGAATGCGAAGTGGCCGAGATTTCATACGGCGCCTTCCGCGAGCTGACCCGCCAGGAGCCGGAAATTCTCTACGCTCTGGGCAGTCAGATGGCCGAGCGCCTGCGCAACACCACACGCAAGGTCGGTGATCTGGCGTTTCTCGATGTCACCGGGCGAGTAGCTCGCACGTTGCTTGAGCTGTGCAAGCAGCCAGATGCAATGACCCACCCGGACGGGATGCAGATCAAGATTACCCGCCAGGAGATCGGACGCATCGTAGGCTGTTCAAGAGAAATGGTCGGGCGCGTGCTCAAGGCCCTGGAAGAGCAGAGCCTGGTCAACGTCAAGGGAAAAACGATGGTGGTGTACGGTACGCGCTGAACCTCTGCCAATCAGAGTTCAGCGAGTAGCTGCCGATAGGCCTGCGCCAGACGCGGCAGAACGTCGACATCCGGAAACACTTCGTGCAAGGCGATGTGGCTTTCGGCCCGAATACGTGGCTCAAGCTCACAAAGCTCGTTGAAGCGGTTGACCGCTCCCGCCATCTGTACACGTTCATCATCCAGCAGCAATGCGCCGTGGGCCAACACCACAGGACGCGTTCCGCCCTGACTCTGCCGCCAGCGCTGGGCTGTTCCGACCATCTTGCGACCATCAAGGTTGACGTTGAAGCGACCGTCACAGAATGCACCTGCCACTTCGCCCAATGAAGCCTGGCCGCCCAATTCGACCAGCAGGTCGAGCAGCGGCTGACACAAGCGCAGGTAGGCGGTTTCTATGCGGTCACGATCAACATCAGCAGCGGGCTGTGCATAGACCAGCGCGATATTCACCGTGGAAGAGGATTGTGGCACCGGCTCACCACCGGTTTCACGCAACAACACGGGCCATCCATTGTCACCCAGAGTCTCGCTGGCCTCGACAAAACCCGGCAAGCGGCTCATGCGCCGCGGCATGACCAGCGCCCGATCAGTAGGTCGCCAGAACAGCAAACCATAATCGGCAGCGCCGGAGCACACAGCCGCCAGAAGGTCCTGCTCGGCCTGCAAGCCTTGTTCGACGCAGATGTCGATGATCGAGTCTTGCATGCCGGACCTCAGCGTGGTGTTCAGTTCAGTCAGTCGATGGACGGGCCGCTCGCCGCAAGCTTGCGCTCCGGAAAGAACAGCCGCTGCAACTCGGCGCCCGGGTGTTCGGCGCGCATGAAAGCCTCGCCCACCAGGAACGAATAGACATCGTTGATTTCCATCAGCTCGACATCCGCACGATTGAGAATGCCGCTTTCGGCGATGACCAAGCGATCACGCGGGATACGCGGTAGCAACTCCAGCGTGGTTTCCAGGCTCACTTCAAAGGTGTGGAGGTTGCGATTGTTGACACCCACCAGCGGTGTATCAAGCGTCTTGAGTGCGCGCTCCAGCTCGTCGCCGTCGTGCACCTCGACCAGTACGTCCAGCCCGACACGCTTGGCAACGTCGGCCAGCTCAGCCATTTGCGCGTCTTCCAGTGCCGACACGATCAGCAGAATGCAGTCAGCGCCCAGCGCGCGAGCCTCGACCACTTGATAAGGATCGATCATGAAATCCTTGCGGATCACCGACAAATTGCACGCCGCCCGCGCTTCCTGAAGATAGGCATCGGAACCCTGAAAGAAATCGACATCAGTGAGCACTGAAAGACAGGTCGCGCCACCGGCCTGATAACTTCTGGCGATCTCGCCTGGCAGGAAGTGCTCGCGGATGACGCCCTTGCTCGGTGAAGCCTTCTTGATCTCGGCGATAACGGCGGGCTGCTTTGCCTTGGCCTGGGCGATCAACGCCTTGGCAAAGCCACGTGGCGCATCGGCCCGGGCGGCCTGTTGTTCCAGCTCGGTCAGGCTCACAATCGCACGACGAGCCGCAATTTCCTCGGCCTTTCGGACAAGAATCTTTTCCAGTACGGTTGGCACGCTCATGCTTCGTTCTCCTGTTTGAATACTGCCGTGAAGGCACCCAACTCTTCCAGCTTTTCCCGCGCAAGGCCGGTGTGCAGGGCATCGTGTGCCAAGGCCACACCCTCTTTCAGGCTGGTCGCATGATCGGCAGCATAGAGCGCGGCGCCGGCATTAAGCACGATCATTTCCGCGGCTTTCTGCCCGTTCTCGGTCTTGCGGCGCCCAAGCGCATCACGAATCAGTTCCAGCGAAACTGCCGGACTTTCCACAGCGAGGCCATACAGACTCTGGCTTTTGATGCCCAGGTCTTCGGGCTGTACCCAGTATTCAGTCACTTCGCCATTTTTCAGCTCGGCAACGAAGGTCGGCGCGGCCAGACTGAACTCGTCCAAGCCGTCCTGCGAGTGCACCACCAGCACATGCTTGCTGCCCAGACGCAGCAGCACCTCGGCCAGCGGCCGACACAACGCCTGATTGAACACACCGACGATCTGGTGACGAACGCCCGCCGGATTGGTCAGCGGGCCGAGCATATTGAACAGTGTGCGCAGCCCCAGCTCGCGGCGCGGCCCGGCTGTGTGCTTCATGGCCGTGTGATGAGACTGGGCGAACATGAAGCCGATGCCCACGCTGTCGATGCAGCGAGCCACCTGAACAGGCGTAAGGTTCAGATAAACCCCAGCGGCTTCCAGCAGGTCGGCGCTGCCGCTCTTGCCCGACACTGCGCGGTTACCGTGTTTGGCCACCGTGCAGCCAGCAGCGGCGATGACAAAAGCCGACGCCGTGGACACGTTGAAAATATTCGCGCCGTCACCGCCAGTGCCAACGATGTCTACAACGCCATCCAGTGTTTTCAGCTCGACACTGCTGGCCAGCTCACGCATGACCGAAACAGCACCGACGATCTCATCGATGGTTTCACTCTTCATGCGCATGCCCATCAGAAACGCACCGATCTGCGCTTCGGTGCATTGGCCGGTCATGATCTCGCGCATGACGTCGCGCATCTCGTCAGTGGTCAGGTCCAGCTGGTTGACCACGCGGTTCAGCGCGCTTTTGATGTTCATGGGGGTAGTCATAAAAAATCCTTAGCCCTGACGATGGCCGCCGCTCTGCTTGAGAAAGTTGGCGAACAGCTCGTGGCCCTGCTCGGTCAGAATCGACTCAGGGTGAAACTGTACCCCTTCCACGTTCAACGTTTTGTGACGCAGGCCCATTATCTCATCAACCGAGCCGTCTTCCAGCGCAGTCCAGGCGGTCACTTCCAGGCACTCGGGCAAGGTATCGCTTTTTACCACCAGCGAGTGGTAGCGGGTTACCACCAGTGGATGATTAAGGCCTTCGAACACACCGCCGTCCTGATGCACCACCGGGCTGGTTTTGCCGTGCATCACCTGACGCGCACGCACCACATCGCCACCAAAGGCCTGTCCGATGGACTGATGCCCCAGGCACACACCCAGAATCGGCAGTTTGCCCGCGAAATGTTTGATCACTTCAAGCGAGACACCGGCTTCATTGGGTGTGCACGGGCCAGGCGAGACCACGATGCGCTCAGGGTTCAGGGCTTCGATCTGTTCAATGGTCAGTTCGTCGTTACGAATGACTTTGACATCGGCCCCCAGCTCACCGAGGTACTGCACGACGTTGTAGGTGAACGAATCGTAGTTATCGATCATCAGCAGCATTTTGCTATCAACCTTTTGATTTACTGACTTGATTCAGCCCTTCCGGATTCCACTTCGCCCATGCGTCCCCTCTTCAGCCACAACGCTGGGGGTGACAGAGGCAAAGGCATCACATATCGAAGGCATACAGGTCCGGGTCCGGCAGGGCCGGCAGGAAATAGTCAGGCGCGCCAACGCCAACGGGCGTGAGCCTTGATAACGCGCATCAAGAGTTTGCTGACAGTCGTCACGGAAGGGGTCTCATCGGTACGTTTCGGGACATTAGCGTACCGAACCGACCGGTGCAATATGAATGTACCGGGCTGCGCCGATTGAAAAGCGGTTAAAGGCTGAAAAGAGGGCCGCGCCTCCTTGTGGAGGCGGGATTTAGGCAGGGGCACGATGGCCGAGGGTGGGGAGCCGAGAGGAACATCAGTGCGCAATCTCGCGCACGTAGGCTTGGCAGGCCTTCAAAGCGATCAATCCCTGATCGCCGTAGTCGGTGATGGCGACAATTCGTCCAGCAGCCGCTGGGTCAAGTTCGCCTCGTGGGCCTCCATGAACCACGCCGCCGGAACCGGAGGCGGTTGGCATTCCATCGCCAGCGGTGGGGCTGGCAAGGAGGACTGACAGCCGCAGATCAGCGGTAGCCAGACGATCACGCAAGCGAGCCTGAGAAGTCTGTGCATCGCTCAGTTCCTTATGAATGGTTGTATCGTTATCTTGCAGACGGAGTTCCAGCGCCCGCCTTCGCGCTTGTTCAGCGTTCTGCCAGTCGACGACCGCCAGCGCCGCCTGTTCGCGCTCTTGCTGCCACGTCAGCTGTTGCGCGGACAGTTGCAGGCCATAGCGGGCCGCCTGCAATTTCCAGGCGGCCCATGTACCCACCCCTGACCCCAGCACGAATGCGAGGATCAGGAATCGCATCTCCAGCACTTTCACGGCAGCACCTCCAATGCCCGCTGGTAAAGCGCCTGCCGATCTGCCAGGCCATTGGTGCCTCCGTTGATACGCCGGGTGATCATCAGAAAATCCCCCTTGTCCGCCAGCATGTTGAGGTTGGCCCTATCCCAGAACCACGCCGCCGACATGGCGGCATGCTCCGGCTTTTCAAGCAGTTGCGGCTGGCGCAACAAGTCCAGCCCCAGCGCCTCCCCGCACGCTTCATAGTTGGCCCGCCCCGTCACCTGAATCAGCCCACGGCCCTGGTACAGTTGACCGTCGCCATCTGCCTCTGGCGTGTTGCCCAGACGCAGCGCCAACTGCCCGGTGTCGTACTTGCCCAGATAGCTGTCGCTACCCAGCTCGCGCACATAACGGAGCTGCCCGGATTCATGCCCGATCTGAGCGATGAACCCAGCGATACGCAGGCGGGTGTTGATGGTGTAGCGGGTCATGGCGATGTTGAGAGCAGGAACAAAAACGCCGGTTTTAGGGCCGGCGTTGGGGAGGATTTGCAGTAGTTGTTGCTGGTTGATAGGCATGGTTACTCCTGCCTTGCTTATGAAGCTCGTCAGTGTCCCCAATCGACGAAGCTCTCGTGACTCAAAAGCGACGCGCATTAGGGAGACGCTGAACAA
>NZ_LJQT01000319.1:0-1167 GCF_001400515.1 Pseudomonas meliae
GGAAACTCTGAAAAAGACTTCCTAATTTGGCAAAATCTCCGGACACCAGTCGCCGAGCTTTTCGATGATGAAACAGATGACCTTCGCCGACGCCGAGTATGCCGGCAAGCGCAAGCAGACCCGTAAGGAATTGTTCCTGATCGAGATGGATCAGGTGGTGCCCTGGAAAGGTTTGATTGCCCTGATTGAGCCCTATTATCCAAAAGGAGAAGGTGGCCGGCCCGCCTACCCACTGATGGCGATGCTGCGTGTTCATCTGATGCAGAACTGGTTCGGCTACAGCGATCCGGCGATGGAAGAAGCGCTGTATGAGACGACCATCCTGCGTCAGTTTTCAGGCCTGAGCCTGGAGCGCATTCCAGACGAAACCACCATTCTCAACTTCCGTCGTCTGCTGGAAAAGCACGAGTTGGCGACCGGGATTCTCGGCGTAATTAATGGTTATCTGGGCGACCGTGGCTTGTCGTTGCGTCAAGGCACCATCGTCGATGCCACGCTGATTCACGCGCCCAGTTCGACCAAGAACAAAGATGGCAAACGCGACCCTGAGATGCATCAAACCAAAAAAGGTAACCAGTACTATTTCGGCGCCAAGGCTCACATCGGCGCCGACGACGAGTCAGGCCTGGTGCACAGCGTGGTAGTCACAGCGGCCAATGTGGCAGACGTCACGCAGGTTGCCAAACTGCTGCACGGCGAGGAAAACGTAGTCTGCGCCGACGCAGGTTACACCGGGGTTGAGAAGCGCGAAGAACATGCTGGACGCAAGGTCATTTGGCAGATTGCCGCCCGCCGCAGCACTTACAAAAAGCACGGAAAACGCAGTGTTTTGTACAAGGCGATCCGCAAAATCGAGAAGGCCAAGGCCCAGGTTCGCGCCAAGGTCGAGCATCCGTTTCGGGTCATCAAACGCCAGTTTGGCTATGAAAAAGTGCGCTTTCGGGGCTTGGCCAAGAACACCGCGCAGATGGTGACGTTGTTCGCCCTGTCAAACCTGTGGATGGCCCGCCGACATTTGTTGGCGGGCGCAGGAGAGGTGCGCGTGTAATGCAGGAAATGGTTACTGCAAAGGGCTTTGCAGTGGCCGAAAGAGCTGAAAAGCGAAGATAATTGAGCAAATTTCGACATGCATCGTTTTTTGAAAAGTGCTGAGGACTCGGTAGCCGG
>NZ_LJQT01000245.1:0-9074 GCF_001400515.1 Pseudomonas meliae
TCTCAAGGCTTTGCGGCGTTTTATGTTGCTCAGCCTCAATCAGACTGTGTGCAGGTACCAGTTGTACTCGAGGTCGGAGATGGAGTGTTCGAACTCTTCCAGCTCGCTCTCTTTACAGGCGACAAAAATGTCGATGTATTTTGGGTCGATGTACTTGGCCATGACCGGGTTGTCGTCCAGCTCGCGCAGTGCATCACGCAGGTTGTTCGGCAGGCTTTGTTCATGCTGCTCGTAGGAGTTGCCTTCTACCGGCGCGCCAGGTTCGACCTTATTGACCAGGCCGTGGTGCACGCCCGCCAGGACCGAAGCCATCACCAGATACGGGTTGGCATCGGCACCGGCAACGCGGTGTTCGATACGTACCGCGTCGGCGGTGCCGGTCGGTACGCGAACGGCGACCGTACGGTTGTCCAGACCCCAGGTCGGCGAGTTGGGCACATAGAACTGCGCACCGAACCGGCGATACGAGTTGACGTTCGGGCACAGGAAAGCCATTTGTGCCGGCAGGGTCTCGAGCACACCGCCGATTGCATGACGCAATGCGGCGTTCTGCTCGGGATCCTCGCTGGTGAAGATGTTCTTGCCATCGCGATCCAGGATCGAGATGTGAACGTGCAGACCATTACCCGCCTGACCCGGATAGGGCTTGGCCATGAAGGTCGTGTCCATCTCGTGATCGTAGGCGATGTTCTTGATCAGGCGTTTGAGCAGCACGGCGTAATCGCACGCCTTGATGGCATCGGCAACGTGGTGCAGGTTGACTTCGAACTGTGCCGGGGCGCTTTCCTTGACGATTGCGTCGGCAGGAATGCCTTGCTCCTTCGCACCTTCAAGGATGTCCTGAAGGCAGTCGACGTACTCGTCGAGGTCATCGATCAGGTAGACCTGTGTCGAGTGCGGGCGTTTGCCGGAGATCGGCGAGCGGGGCGGTTGTGGGCGACCGTTCACGTTCTCCTGATCGATCAGGTAGAACTCCAGCTCGAATGCGGCGCAGATGGTCAGGCCCATTTCGTCGAACTTGGCGACGACCTGGCGCAATACTTCACGCGGGTCGGCGAAAAACGGGTCGCCTTCGAGTTCGTGCATGGTCATCAGCAACTGCGCGGTAGGGCGCTTTTGCCATGGTTCGTTGCACAGGGTGTCAGGGATGGGATAACAGATTCGGTCAGCATCACCGATGTCCAGGCCCAGGCCGGTGCTTTCCACCGTGGAGCCATTGATATCCAGAGCAAATAAAGAGGCCGGCAGGTTGATGCCTTTCTCGTAAACCTTATGGAGGCTGGTGCGTTCGATGCGTTTGCCACGCACCACACCATTCATATCTGCAATCAGAAGGTCAACGTACAGAACCTCAGGATGTTCCTTAAGGAACGCGTTCGCTTCGTTAAGCTGAACGGCACGCGGGGGTACCGACATGATGCAACACCTTTGTTGTTAAAAATATCAATCATCAATGATTGCGGATCTCAGTCAATCCGAAAGCCATGATGAAGTCAATAGAGCCTTTTTTGCCCTAAAACTGCGCCATATGGCCTTTTTTGCCGCTATTTAGGGCGTTTTATTCCGTTTCTGACCGTTGTTAAATACGAGCTAGAGCGGCCTGTCTTCTATTTTTAACGGGTTGTTGTATAAAAAAATGAACGAGGCTAAGCTCGATCGCAACCCAGTAGAGCAACAATAGCGGGGGGCCAATGCTTCACCTTTCCCTGGTCGACACGCGACTATCAAGTCCGTACAGCGCTCATCATGCATGTGATATCGGTGCTCGTGGTGGGTTGCCACACCTTGCGACATCCCTGAACGGCTATCGAAGCCAGTCTGCTCTACTCTCAATGCTGGACATTACCACTATAACGGCTTCGTCAGTGTGACCGCGGCCGTCTGGAAATCCGGCCCCGCAGCTGTCACCTTACCCCTAATCGGCGTCTGCCGAAACGAGTTGTACAACATGACGCCGATGCGTCTGGAACGCCTGATCACGATCAGGACAATAAAACCCTGAGGTATTTATGAGTACCAACCTCGACCAGCTCACCGATTGGTTGAAAGAACACAAGATTACCGAAGTCGAATGCATGATGTCCGACCTTACCGGCATCACCCGCGGCAAGATCTCGCCGACCAACAAGTTCATCGCTGAAAAAGGCATGCGTCTGCCTGAAAGCGTGCTGTTGCAGACGGTGACTGGCGACTACGTAGAAGACGATATTTACTACGAGCTGCTGGACCCGGCAGACATCGACATGATCTGCCGTCCCGACCAGAACGCGGTGTATCTGGTGCCCTGGGCGGTCGAGCCCACTGCGCAGGTGATTCACGACACCTACGACAAGCAGGGCAACCCCATCGAGCTGTCGCCGCGCAACGTGTTGAAGAAGGTCCTCAAGCTTTACGCCGATCAGGGCTGGCAGCCAATCGTGGCGCCGGAGATGGAGTTCTACCTGACCAAGCGTAGCGACGACCCGGACTATCCGCTACAGCCACCGATCGGGCGCTCCGGGCGACCGGAAACCGGCCGTCAGTCGTTCTCGATCGAAGCGGCCAACGAATTCGATCCGCTGTTCGAAGACGTCTATGACTGGTGCGAACTGCAGAACCTGGATCTGGACACGCTGATCCACGAAGACGGCACGGCGCAGATGGAAATCAACTTCCGTCACGGTGATGCCCTGTCGCTGGCCGACCAGATTCTGGTGTTCAAGCGCACCATGCGCGAAGCCGCCCTCAAGCACGACGTCGCGGCGACCTTCATGGCCAAGCCGATGACCGGCGAGCCAGGCAGTGCCATGCACTTGCACCAGAGCATCATCGACATCGAGACCGGCAAGAATATCTTCTCCAACGAAGACGGGACCATGAGCGAGCTGTTTCTGAACCACGTTGGTGGTCTGCAGAAGTTCATCCCCGAGCTATTGCCGCTGTTCGCCCCCAACGTCAACTCGTTCCGCCGCTTTCTGCCCGACACCTCGGCACCGGTGAACGTCGAGTGGGGCGAAGAGAACCGTACCGTCGGCCTGCGCGTGCCGGACGCTGTGCCGCAGAACCGTCGCGTGGAAAACCGTCTGCCAGGTGCCGATGCCAACCCCTATCTGGCCATCGCCGCCAGTCTGCTGTGCGGCTTCATCGGCATGGTCGAAGGCATCAACCCGAGCGCACCGGTGGTCGGGCGGGGTTACGAGCGGCGTAATCTGCGTCTGCCGTTGACCATCGAAGACGCGCTGGAGCGCATGGAAAACAGCAAGACCATCGAAAAATACCTGGGCAAGAAATTCATCATCGGTTACGTCGCGGTCAAGCGCGCCGAGCATGAAAACTTCAAGCGCGTGATCAGTTCGTGGGAGCGGGAATTCCTGCTTTTCGCCGTCTGATCACGCAGAGCGCCGCTGCGATTGATGCGCGGCGCTCTGCTAACTGACCTGATCAAAGGAAGTGCTGCATGAGTGCCAATAACCCGCAAACCCTCGAATGGCAGGCCCTGAGCAGCGAGCATCACCTGGCACCGTTCAGCGACTACAAACAATTGAAAGAGAAAGGCCCGCGCATCATCACCCGTGCCGAAGGCGTTTATCTGTGGGACAGCGAGGGCCACAAGATCCTCGATGGCATGTCCGGCCTGTGGTGTGTGGCCATCGGTTATGGCCGCGAAGAACTGGCCGACGCAGCCAGCAAACAAATGCGCGAGCTGCCGTACTACAACCTGTTTTTCCAGACCGCCCACCCGCCCGTGCTGGAGTTGGCCAAGGCCATTTCCGAGATTGCACCGCAGGGCATGAACCATGTGTTCTTCACCGGTTCTGGCTCTGAAGGCAATGACACGATGCTGCGCATGGTTCGTCATTACTGGGCGCTGAAAGGCCAGCCGAACAAGAAAACCATCATCAGCCGCGTCAATGGCTACCACGGCTCCACCGTCGCCGGTGCCAGCCTGGGAGGCATGACGTACATGCACGAGCAGGGCGACCTGCCGATTCCGGGGGTGGTGCACATTCCCCAGCCATACTGGTTCGGCGAAGGCGGCGACATGACGCCGGACGAGTTCGGTATCTGGGCTGCCGAGCAACTGGAAAAGAAAATTCTCGTACTGGGCGTCGAGAACGTCGGTGCGTTCATTGCCGAGCCGATCCAGGGCGCTGGCGGTGTGATCGTCCCGCCCGATTCCTACTGGCCGAAGATCAAGGAAATCCTTTCCCGCTACGACATCCTGTTCGCCGCCGATGAGGTGATTTGTGGTTTCGGGCGTACCAGTGAGTGGTTCGGTAGCGATTTCTACGGCCTCAAGCCGGACATGATGACCATCGCCAAAGGCCTGACCTCCGGTTATGTACCGATGGGCGGCCTGATCGTGCGCGATGAAATCGTTGCGGTGCTCAACGAGGGCGGTGATTTCAATCATGGCTTTACCTACTCCGGGCATCCGGTGGCGGCAGCCGTTGCGCTGGAGAACAACGTATCCTGCGCGAAGAAAAGATCGTCGAACGAGTCAAGTCGGAAACGGCACCGTATTTGCAAAAGCGTTTGCGTGAGTTGAGCGATCATCCGCTGGTGGGCGAGGTCCGTGGCGTCGGGCTGCTGGGGGCCATCGAACTGGTGAAGGACAAGGTCACTCGCGAGCGCTACACCGACAAGGGCGCCGGGATGATCTGTCGAACCTTCTGCTTCGATAATGGCCTGATCATGCGGGCCGTGGGCGACACGATGATCATTGCGCCGCCACTGGTGATCAGTTTTGCGGAAATCGACGAACTGGTGGAAAAGGCTCGCAAATGCCTGGATCTGACGCTGGCGGTGTTGCAGGGCTGAAAACGCAAAAAAAGCGTCGATTCAAGCGCAATGTGCATTGTTTGAGGGGCTTCGGCTTGAAAGCCTGCCCAGGAAGTTGCCAGACTAATGGCTACACGCCGCTAACTGACGGTCAGTGATAAAAATACATTGGAGCTACGCATGAAAAAATTTGGCAAGACCCTTCTCGCGCTGTCCCTGATGGGCGTTGTGGCCACTGCTGCGCAGGCCGATGACAAAGTGCTGCACGTCTATAACTGGTCCGATTACATCGCGCCGGACACCGTTGCCAAATTCGAGAAAGAATCGGGCATCAAGGTGGTCTACGACGTTTTCGACAGCAACGAGACGCTTGAAGCCAAATTGCTTGCTGGCAAATCCGGCTATGACATCGTCGTGCCGTCCAACAACTTCCTGGCCAAGCAAATCAAGGCCGGCGTTTATCAGGAGCTGGACAAGTCCAAGCTGCCGAACTGGAAGAACCTCAACGAATCGCTGCTCAAGGCCGTGTCGGTCAGCGACCCGGACAACAAGCACGCATTCCCGTACATGTGGGGTTCGATCGGTATCGGCATCAACCCGGACAAGGTCAAGGCTGCGCTGGGCGCCGATGCGCCGGTCAATTCCTGGGACCTGCTGTTCAAGCCGGAGAACGCAGCCAAGCTGAAGTCGTGCGGCATCAGCTTCCTCGATTCGCCGACCGAAATGCTGCCGATAGCCTTGCATTACCTGGGCTACCCGACCGATTCTCAGGACAAGAAGCAGCTCGCCGAAGCTGAAGCGCTGTTCATGAAGATTCGTCCATCGATTGGCTATTTCCACTCGTCCAAGTACATCTCGGACCTGGCCGATGGCAACATCTGCGTCGCAGTCGGCTATTCGGGTGATATCTACCAGGCCAAATCCCGCGCTGCCGAAGCCGGTGCCAAGGTAAAAGTTGCTTACAACATTCCCAAAGAAGGTGCCGGCAGCTTCTACGACATGATCGCCATTCCCAAGAGTGCCGAAAACGTTGAAGGTGCCTACAAGTTCATGACCTTCCTGATGAAGCCCGAAATCATGGCTGAAATCACCAACGCAGTGCGCTTCCCGAATGGTAACGCGGCAGCGACGGCACTGGTCGACAAGGAAATCACCAGTGACCCTGGCGTTTATCCGCCTGCCGACGTACAGGCCAAGCTGTATGCAATCGCGGACTTGCCTCTTGCCACGCAGCGGATCATGACCCGCAGCTGGACCAAGGTCAAGTCGGGCAAATAAAAATCCAGCACCCGGCCGTATTGGCCGGGTTGCCTACCTGTTGGGAGTTTCACCCATGGCAGTTGCCTCCGGCGCCTACAAGAAAGCCCTCGAAGGCGGTCAGCAACCCAAAGAGGTGCTGGTCAAGATTGATCGGGTCACGAAGAAGTTCGACGAGACGATTGCGGTGGACGACGTGTCGCTGCAAATCAACAAGGGTGAGATCTTCGCCCTGCTTGGCGGCTCCGGTTCCGGAAAGTCCACACTGCTGCGCATGCTGGCTGGTTTCGAGCGCCCGACCGAGGGCCGCATCTACCTAGATGGTGTCGACATTACCGACATGCCGCCGTATGAACGTCCGATCAACATGATGTTCCAGTCCTACGCGCTGTTCCCGCACATGACCGTGGCGGACAACATCGCCTTCGGCCTGAAGCAGGACAAGCTGGCCAAGCCGGAAATCGAAGCCCGCGTGGCGGAGATGCTCAAGCTGGTGCAGATGACCCAGTACGCCAAGCGCAAGCCGCATCAGCTGTCCGGCGGTCAGCGTCAGCGTGTGGCCCTGGCCCGTTCGCTGGCCAAAAAGCCCAAGCTGTTGCTGCTCGACGAGCCGATGGGCGCGCTGGACAAGAAACTGCGTTCGCAGATGCAACTGGAACTGGTAGAGATCATCGAGCGCGTCGGCGTGACTTGTGTAATGGTGACTCACGATCAGGAAGAGGCCATGACCATGGCCGAGCGCATCGCAATCATGCACTTGGGCTGGATCGCGCAGATCGGCAGCCCGATCGATATCTACGAAACCCCGACCAGCCGTCTGGTCTGCGAATTCATCGGCAGCGTCAACCTGTTCGAAGGTGACGTGATCGAAGACATGGAGGCACACGCGCTGATCCGCAGTCCTGAGCTGGAGCGCAATATCTATGTCGGCCACGGCGTCAGTACGTCGGTGGAAGACAAGCACATCACCTACGCCCTGCGCCCTGAGAAGCTGCTGATCACTACCGAGCAGCCAGGCTTCGAATACAACTGGTCGCGCGGCAAGGTCCACGACATCGCCTATCTGGGCGGTCATTCGGTGTTCTACGTCGAGCTGCCGGGCGGCAAGCTGGTGCAATCGTTCGTCGCCAACGCCGAGCGTCAGGGCGCACGGCCTACCTGGGGCGATGAAGTCTACGTGTGGTGGGAAGACGACAGCGGCGTGGTACTGCGCTCATGAAAATCCGCAAGATCAAGCGCGCGTTCGAGCGCATAAAGCCCAACGTGCGGCAGATGGTCATCGGCGTGCCGTTCCTCTGGCTGTTTCTGTTCTTTGCCTTGCCGTTTTTGATCGTGCTCAAGATCAGCTTCGCCGAAGCCGACGTCGCGATCCCGCCATACACCGAGATCTTCAGCTACGCCGACGAAAAGCTGCAGATGGTCCTCAACTTCGCCAACTACACCTTGCTCAGTGGCGATGACCTGTACGTTTCGGCCTATCTGGGCTCGCTGAAAATGGCCTTCATCAGCACGTTGCTGTGCCTGCTGATCGGCTATCCGATGGCTTATGCCATTGCCAGCGCCCGTAAAGACATGCAAACCGTGCTGTTGCTGCTGATCATGATGCCGACCTGGACCGCGATCCTGATCCGCGTCTATGCCTGGATGGGCATTCTCAGCAACAACGGGCTGCTCAATGCCTTCCTGATGTGGCTGGGCCTGATCGACGCACCGTTGCAGATCCTCAACACCAACCTGGCGGTGTACATCGGCGTGGTCTACTCCTACCTGCCGTTCATGATCCTGCCGCTGTACGCCAACCTTGTGAAGCACGACACCAGCCTGCTGGAAGCCGCGTCCGACCTGGGTTCGAGCACCTTCAACAGTTTCTGGAAAATCACCGTACCGCTGTCCAAGAACGGTGTGATCGCCGGCTGCATGCTGGTATTCATCCCGGTGGTCGGCGAGTTCGTGATTCCCGAACTGCTGGGTGGCCCGGAAACACTGATGATCGGCCGCGTGCTGTGGCAGGAATTCTTCAGCAACCGTGACTGGCCGGTGGCTTCGGCGCTGGCAGTCATCATGCTGCTGGTGCTGATCGTGCCTATCATCCTGTTCAACCGCAGTCAGGCCAAAGAACTGGAGGGCAAGGCATGAACCGCTTTCGATTCTCGAACCTGATGCTGGTTCTGGGTTTGCTGTTTATCTATGCGCCGATGGTGATTCTGGTCATCTACTCGTTCAACGCCTCGCAACTGGTGACGGTCTGGGGCGGCTGGTCGGTGAAGTGGTACGTCGGCCTGCTGGACAACTCGCAGCTGATGGGCTCGGTGATGCGCTCGCTGGAAATCGCCTGCTACACCGCCGTTGCTGCGGTGGCACTGGGAACGATGGCTGCGTTTGTGCTGACCCGCATCAGCCGCTTCAAGGGCCGCACGTTCTTTGGCGGGCTGGTTACAGCTCCCCTAGTCATACCGGAAGTGATCACCGGTCTGTCGCTGTTGCTGCTGTTCGTGGCCATGGCGCAATTGATCGGCTGGCCGCAGGAACGCGGCATCATGACCATCTGGATCGCGCACACGACGTTCTGCGCGGCCTACGTGGCAGTTGTGGTATCGGCGCGGCTGCGTGAGCTGGACCTGTCGATTGAAGAAGCGGCGATGGATCTGGGCGCGCGTCCGTGGAAGGTGTTCTTGCTGATCACCATCCCGATGATCGCGCCGTCGCTGGCAGCCGGCGGCATGATGTCGTTTGCACTGTCGCTGGACGACCTGGTGCTCGCCAGCTTCGTCTCCGGGCCCGGCTCGACGACATTGCCGATGGAAGTGTTCTCTGCCGTGCGTCTGGGCGTGAAGCCTGAAATCAACGCCGTGGCGAGCCTTATCCTGCTGGCCGTTTCATTGGCGACCTTCCTGGTCTGGTTCTTCACCCGCCGCGCGGAAAACAGCCGCAAGCGTGCCATCCAGCAAGCCATCGAGGAAAGCGCAGCAGACGCCTGGAAACAACCGGACCCAAGGCGTGCGCCTGCGGCGTGAAGACCTGATCGTGCCCGGAGGGCGTGGGAGCGAGCTTGCTCG
>NZ_LJQT01000158.1:0-16360 GCF_001400515.1 Pseudomonas meliae
AAACCCGGGGCGGTTCACAGGGAAGGGGCGCAGACTGTGAGAGCAGATCAGGTGGGCAAGCCAGAATATCGGGCTTGCCCTGAAGCGTTTTAAGGGGTTATGCAATGGCAGTCAGGCTTGAAGCATTTTGCCGGGTGCAGACAAGTGGGGTTGCTGCAGCATCGAGCTCAAATGAGCGACCTTTTTCTGCAACTGCTCGCGCTCTTCTTTCAATGCACGCAATTCGTCGCGGCGGATCGTGACATACAGGGTTTGTGGTGCAAGTGCTGGTAGTACAGTGCCCATTGCTCACCTCGCAAATGGCGGATTCAACCTCAGAAAGGTCCGTGGCAATGACTTTCAATCCATGAGCGCCGCTGCTTACCCTCTCTATCGGCACTGATTTTGATTTCTTTTGCATGATTTTGGAACTTTTTTATTTTTAATTGTCGCGAATGTTTATTAATCGCGACAAAATGCACCACAGGAGGGCGTAGACGCCTTCATCTTCTCGCAAGGGAACCGACGTTCCGCCTCGCTTGACTAACCAGCATGCTCGCAACCTGTCGATGCGTTGGACAGCAAGTGCGGCACCTTTTTTACGATTTAAGGAGCACCTTCATGCAACTTGGGATTATTGGACTGGGCCGCATGGGCGGCAACATCGCACGCCGCTTGATGTTGAACGGCCACACGACTGTTGTGTATGACCGCGATGAGGCATCACGCAACGCCCTGGCCAATGACGGTTCGGTTGCAGTCGCAGGCCTGAAGGAAATGGTCGATGCGCTCGACAAGCCACGCGCCATCTGGGTAATGCTCCCGGCAGGTGCGCCGACCGAAGAGACCATTCAGACCCTCAGCCAGTTGCTTGACGCCGATGATGTGATCATCGACGGCGGTAATACCTTCTACAAGGATGACATTCGGCGCGCTCAGGAGCTCACCGAAAAGGCTTGCACTACGTCGATGTCGGCACGTCAGGCGGGGTCTGGGGGCTTGAGCGCGGCTATTGCATGATGATTGGAGGCGAGGCTGCTGTTGTCGAGCGCCTGGATCCGCTGTTTGCAACGCTGGCACCAGGTCTTGGCTCGATCGAGCGCACCAAAGGCCGTACCTCGACCGACGATCGCGCCGAACGTGGCTATATCCATTCCGGCCCAGCGGGTTCCGGTCATTTCGTGAAGATGATCCATAACGGTATCGAGTACGGAATGATGCAGGCCTTCGCTGAGGGTTTCGATCTTCTCAAGCAGAAAAACTCCGAGCATTTGCCGGCTGAGCAGCGGTTTGATCTGAACACGGCTGATATCGCCGAGGTCTGGCGTCGTGGCAGTGTGGTGTCTTCCTGGCTGCTGGACCTTACCGCTGATGCCCTGGCGACAGACCCGCAACTGGATGCGTTTTCCGGTTCGGTTGCCGACAGTGGCGAAGGGCGCTGGACCATCGAAGCCGCCATCGAGCAGGCGGTTCCGGTTCCTGTACTGTCCAGTGCGTTGTTTGCGCGCTTCCGCTCACGTCAGGCGACTTCCTACGCAGATAAAATGCTGTCGGCCATGCGCTTCGGATTTGGTGGCCACAAGGAACCCAAGTAATGGGCCTGTCGCGCGGCAGCGCCGAGCAAAAAGCCGAAGTGGCGCCCCCCACGACCCTGTTTCTGTTTGGTGCCCATGGAGATCTGGTCAAGCGCCTGCTGATGCCGGCACTCTATAACCTGTCACGCGACGGTCTGGTGGATGAAGGGCTGCACATCGTTGGCGTCGATCACAATGCGATCAGCGATGCCGACTTTGCGAAAAAGCTTGAGAACTTCATTCGCGACGAAGCCGCCGGGAAGGTTGCCGGTGGCGGCAAGGATCCACTCGATCCTGCGCTGTGGAGCAAGCTGGCTGAGCGTATCAGTTATGTGCAGGGTGATTTCCTCGACGACTCCACCTATCAGGACATCGCCAGCAAGATCGAGAGCACCGGCACCGCGAACGCGGTGTTTTATCTGGCCACCGCACCCCGGTTTTTCAGCGAAGTAGCCAAGCGGCTGGGCTCGTCAGGTTTGTTGCAGGAAAACGGCGACGGGTTTCGCCGGGTAGTGATCGAGAAACCGTTCGGTTCCGATCTGGCCAGTGCGGTCGAGCTCAATGGCTGCCTGCTCAAGGTCATGAGCGAGAAGCAGATCTACCGCATCGACCACTACCTGGGCAAGGAAACGGTACAGAATATTCTGGTCAGCCGTTTCTCCAATGGTCTGTTCGAATCGTTCTGGAACAACCACTACATCGACCACGTACAGATCACGGCGGCGGAGACCGTAGGCGTCGAAACCCGTGGCAGTTTTTACGAACACACCGGCGCATTGCGTGACATGGTGCCCAATCACCTGTTCCAGTTGCTGGCTATGGTTGCCATGGAGCCGCCGGCCGCTTTCGGTGCCGATGCCGTTCGCGGCGAGAAGGCCAAGGTGGTTGGAGCGATCCGGCCCTGGAGTCAGGAGGAAGCTCTGGCAAACTCGGTGCGTGGCCAGTATGCGAAAGGCGCGATGGGTGACAACGAGGTTGTCGGTTATCGTCAGGAGGATCGCGTGGAGCCCGACAGCACGACCGAAACCTATGTCGCGCTCAAGGTCATGGTCGACAATTGGCGTTGGGTCGGGGTGCCGTTCTATCTGCGCACCGGCAAGCGCATGAGTGCTCGCAGCACGGAAATCGCCATCTGCTTCAAGCCCGCGCCGTATGCGCAATTTCGCGACACCGAAGTCGACCGCCTCAAGCCCAACTACCTGAGGATTCAGATCCAGCCCAACGAAGGCATGTGGTTCGATCTGTTTGCCAAGCGTCCTGGCCCGGAACTGAAAATGGAAGATATCGCGCTGGGCTTCGCCTACAAGGATTTCTTCGAGATGCAGCCCTCCACAGGTTACGAAACCCTTATTTATGACTGCCTGACCGGTGATCAGACGCTCTTCCAGCGGGCCGACAACATCGAGAACGGCTGGCGTGCCGTGCAGCCGTTCCTCGACGCCTGGGCCGCGCAGCCGCAAGTGCAGCTTTACGAAGCTGGCAAGGATGGCCCGCAAGCAGGTGAGGAGCTGCTGAGCCGTGATGGCCGCGAATGGAGAGAATTGAATGTCTGAACTGCCCGTACAGTTCCTGTTGTCCGACATCGACGGCACGTTACTGCGCCGTGATCACAGCCTTAGTCAGGCCAATATCGACTCCATCAAGCGCCTGCGTGATGCTGGCGTTCACTTCTCGCTGGCCAGCAGTCGCCCGCCCAGGGCCATGCGTCAGGTGATCGAAGCGCTGGGTGTGGATTTGCCCACCGTGGCATTCAATGGCGGCACCATCACTCATCCCGATGGCAGCCTGCTGGTGGCTCATCGCATTGACCCCAAAGCGGTCAGGATGTGTCTTGAGCTGTTCACCGGCCAGAACGTTGCGATCTGGGTGTTTGCCGACGATCAATGGCTGTTGCTCGATCCTCACGCCGATTACGTTGATCATGAGCTCGACGCGCTGGGGTACCGCTATGTTCAGGTCGAGAGTTTCGAGCCATACCTTGATCGCGTCGACAAGATCGTTGCGGCCAGCGCTGATTTTGAGCTGCTGAAGACTCTGGAAGCTCGCGTCAATCCACAGATCGAAGGATTGGCCCTGGCTGCGCGTTCGCAAAAATACTACCTCGACGTTACTGCGCTGGAGGCCAACAAGGGCTCCGCGCTGGTTACATTGGCAAAGTATCTGGGAGTCGATCTTTCTCGCACGGCGGCCATTGGCGACGGTGGTAACGACGTGACGATGTTCCACAAGGCTGGCTTGTCGATTGCGATGGGGCAGGGCGAGCAGACAGTCAAGGGACAGGCTGATCATGTTACAGATAGCAATGAGCAGGACGGCGTTGCTGTCGCCATCGAGCGTTACATTCTTCCAGCTTGATCGAGCGGTTTGCGCATGCGGACGAATCATCATCACGACGGGCATTTCTGAATGGCTGCACTGATCGAAGACTATGCATTGCTGGGCAACTGTCAGACAGCGGCGCTCGTCGCCCGTGATGGTTCGCTGGACTGGTTGTGTTTCCCCCGTTACCGCGACGGCACCCTGATTCTTGAAACTGTTTTCGAAACCCGTGACGGTCGCGCCATGCTGATCGATTTCATGCCCATGAAGACGACTGGTCATGTGGTGCGCATCGTGGTCGGGCTGTCCGGGCGTGTCGAGTTCGGCGTGGACCTCGCCATTCGCTTCGATTACGGCAGCAGTGTGCCTTGGGTCGAGCGCAAGGATGAGCATACGCTGACTGCCGTGGCCGGGCCGGAAATGCTGGTGCTGCGCAGCCCTGTGGCCTTGCACCCGCAGGATCATCACACCGCCAGCCGCTTTCATGTCGATGAGGGCGAGCGCAAGGTCTTCACGCTGGCCTATCAGGCATCCTTTGCACCCTTGCTCGAGCAGATCGATGCCGACCAGGCACTGGAGAGCACCGCTGCCTACTGGCGTGAGTTTTCTGATCGCTGCCCTGACGTCGGGCCGTGGACGGCTCAGGTAAAGCGCTCGCTGATCACTCTCAAAGCCATGACCTACGCTCCTACCGGTGGCATTGTTGCCGCCGTGACCACTTCATTGCCCGAGCAGTTGGGTGGCGAGCGCAATTGGGACTATCGCTATTGCTGGCTGCGCGACGCCACCATGACATTGCTGGCGTTCATGAATCTGGGCTATTTCGAGGAGGCGACCGCCTGGCGAGACTGGCTGCTGCGCTCGGTTGCCGGCAACCCGGAACAGATACAGATCATATACGGCGTAGGCGGTGAGCGACGTTTGCAGGAGTACGAGCTGCCGTGGCTGAGTGGCTACGAGAACTCGCTGCCGGTGCGTGTCGGCAACGGCGCAGCGACTCAGGTGCAACTGGACGTTTATGGCGAGGTTGCCGATGCCATGATCCAGGCGCTGAGAGGCGGCATGCCGCAGCATCCGCGCAGCGTGGCGATCTCCAAGGTGGTCATGCCCTATCTGGAAAAGATCTGGCACCTGCCGGATGCGGGCATCTGGGAGATTCGTTCAGAACCACGTCACTTTACCCATTCAAAAGTCATGGCCTGGGTGGCCTTCGACCGAAACGCCACTCAGATCGCCAAGGCTGCCGAAAACGATGAGGATCGTGCATTGGCGAGCCACTACCGGCGTGTGGCAGACGAAATCCATGCTGATGTCTGTCGCAACGGTTTCGATGCTGATCTTGGCAGTTTCGTGCAGACGTATGGCTCCAAAGAGGTCGACGCCAGTCTGCTGCAAATTGTGTTGACCGGTTTTCTTGCGCCGGAAGATCCTCGTGTCACCGGCACTGTCGCGCAAATAGAGCGCACGCTGATGCAGGATGGCCTGTTGCTGCGTTACGACAACGAGCGCAGTGTTGATGGTGTGGCCGGCCGCGAAGGGACGTTTCTGGTGTGTTCGTTCTGGCTTGCTGACGCTTACGTGCTGCTGGGGCGGGCTGATGATGCTGCACGGCTGTTGGAGAGGCTGTGTGATCTGTGCAATGACGTTGGTCTGCTGGCGGAACAATATGATCCGAAGGACGACCGCATGCTGGGTAATTTCCCTCAGGCGTTCAGTCACATCGGCATTATCAACACCGCATTGAATCTGCATCGAGCGGTGTGCCCCGCACTGGCTCGCACATCGAGCGAGCTTGAAGGCGCATGATCAGTCGTCGCGGCCAGCCTTGCGAAACGTCAGATTGATCCGCTGTTCGCCGAGCAGAGGGTGCTCGGCCTGTTTGACGGGCAGGATGCCGTGAAAGCGCAACCGGTCCTCGCCGCCCCAGACCACCACGTCTCCATGAAACAGTGATATGCGTTGGGTCTTGTCGCTGCGCAGCAGGCCGCCGAACTGGAAGGTGGCCGGTATACCCAGTGACACTGATACCACTGGCCAGCGATGGTCGTACTCGTTTTTGTCCTGATGCAGAGACATCTTCGCCCCAGGGATGTATCGATTGATCAGGCAGGCGTCAGGCATAAAGTCGGCATAGCCCGCCGCGTGCGCAGCATCCTTTGCCAGTTGCATGAAGGCGTCCGGCATCGCAGGCCATACCAGGCCTGTTTGTGGGTCGGTTGCGGTGTATCGATAACCATGACGGTCGGTTATCCAGCCCAGTTGTCCGCAACTGCTCAGCGCTGCAGACATGCTCAAGCCACTGGGGGTCTGCATGTGCCTGAATGGAGAAAGGGCCAGTGTCGCCTCAAGAGAGTCCAGCAGTTGTGGCATGACAGGCAGCGCAAAGCCTCTGAGCAGCCATGACCCAGGCCCGATCAGCTCATTGCTTGCAGGCTGGGCCGTCTGGTCGGCAAACATATCCAGGTTGGCGGGCGTGTCACCTTTGCGTTGCATGGTCGGGTCGAGCTCCTGCGGGTATCAGAGCGCCTTGCTGACCTTCACGTCGGTGATCTGATCGTCGCTCTGGCCGTGCATTTTTTTCAAGGCGGCTTCGGCTTCTTCGGTTGAGGCCGATTGCAGTTGGGCGAACTCGAAGCGGCGTTCGCCATTGAGCTTGTAGCTGACAGCAAATTTGGTGGTGCGCGGGGCTGGATTGTTCACGGTGACTCCTTGCATCATCCCAGGCGTGAGGTCGAGCGCCGGACGATCTTGATCTTGTGAGTGAAAGGCGGTTTGCGGCCTGCATTGGTATCTATCTTGCGGCCTGCGGTATCGATGGTGATGTTCCAGAAACCGGTGCTCGGCGCGGCGATCTTGGCCGGAAACGTGTCAAATGCACCGCCATGATAGGTGTGTCGACCGCCATTTTTGAAGCTGCGAAAATTCGCATCGTTCATCATACGAATATTGCAGGTTTGCGAGCACTCGATAACGACCAGGTCGTCCTCGTTGAGATGCTCACGCTGGTGTACGAATTTCATGACGGGCTCCGAATGAGGGTTTTTCTGAAAAATCAAAACGATAGCATGTGATGCCCGCAATTTGACGTCGGTGGACACTAATTTGCCGTGTTTCTGGCAAATATTGCCTCAGTAGGGATTTAATTGCGCGCGAGCTTGTCGTAGCACCTTTATTTGGAGGCTTTGTATGAAACTGGCTGTAGTAGTCCTGGCTCTGGCAATGACTGGCTGTGCCACAGTAAATGACATCGAACATACACCCCCCACCATGAACGTGATGTCGGGCAAGAACCCCAAGGAGTATGCCGATTGCTTCGTCGGCAAGATCGCCAGCAGTCGCAAGCCGCCGCTTATCGAGCCTCGCCATGATGGCCTGCGGGTAATTGTGGCGCAAAAGCTCAGCAAATCGCCTGCGGCGGTCGTCGATGTCGAGAGCCGCTCGGGTGGCAGTACGATCAAGGTCTATGAACGACTTTCCAACGTGCCGATCCGCTTCAGGGATGTTCAGAACGCTGCCGAAGCGTGCATTTCAGGTTGATCGCTTTGGCGGGTTCAACTGGCCCTGTCCGCTTCGGACAGGGCGGCAGGCTTGATTATTTGCACACTACAAGCACGCTGCGGCTCTTGTAGTTGCCTACGTCCACACCCAGTGTTTTCTCGCTTTCCGCAGGCTGCGGAGTGCCGTCCGTACCGACAATTTCATAACCTGTACCCGCGCAGGAAGCGTCCGCTTTTTCGTAGCAGCTGGCCCAGGACATCGCCTCGCCGGAGCAGTCGATGCTCAAGCCCTGTCTGCCGTTTTTCAGGTAAGTGTTGGAGGCGGTTGCGCAGCCGGTCAGGCCCAGCGCAACAATAATGGACAGTAGGGAAAGGATTCTGATCATGTTTTTCGCTTCAAGATTAAGGTCAGATAATTGACAAATGCGGACGTTGGACTGGTAACAAGTGCCATCGTTCCGCCATGTTTTTCATCATAGATAGCTCGATAAATAGCTCGTCGTTTGCTGGCCACTGTTGCAGCTCTCTGGGAGCAGAGCATAAATGCTTCGGTCGTCGAAAGAGCGTGCACAAGGCTGTTACGCCGGGCTTTGGCGGTGACTTGAGCGTGGTCCAGTCTGCAATTGGCTGTAGGCAATATCCAGGAAGTGCGGAACTATCTGCCTGAGGATTCCTCTATCATGGCATCGTACGGCCAAAGGCGAGGCATTGTAAGGTGACCGCCTCCTGATTAGACTGCGCCGTTAACACCAACAGCCCTTACCAAGGACTTTTATGATCAAGAAATGCTTGTTCCCAGCAGCCGGTTACGGCACTCGCTTCCTGCCAGCGACCAAGGCCATGCCCAAGGAAATGCTGCCGGTGGTCAACAAGCCACTGATCCAATACGGTGTTGAGGAAGCCCTCGCGGCAGGCCTGACCGAAATTTCCATCGTGACCGGTCGTGGCAAGCGTGCTCTTGAAGATCACTTTGATATCAGCTACGAGCTTGAGCATCAGATCAAGGGCACGGACAAGGAAAAGTACCTGGTTGGTATTCGCAAACTGATCGACGAGTGCAGCTTTTCCTACACTCGCCAGACTGAAATGAAAGGTCTGGGTCATGCCATTCTCAGCGGTCGTCCGCTGATTGGTAATGAAGCATTCGCCGTGGTTCTGGCGGATGACCTGTGCGTAAATCCTGATGGTGATGGCGTGCTGGCGCAGATGGTCAAACTGCACAAGCATTATGGCTGCTCGATCATTGCCATTCAGGAAGTCGATCCGCAGGAAACCAACAAGTATGGCGTGATCGCCGGTGAAGAAATCAAGCCGGGCCTGTTTCGCGTGACCAACATGGTTGAAAAACCGAAGCCTGAAGATGCGCCTTCCAACCTGGCGATCATCGGACGCTACATCCTGACTCCGGACATTTTCGAGAAGATCGAACAGACTGAGCCAGGCAAGGGTGGGGAGATCCAGATCACCGACGCCCTGATGAAGCAGGCTGCAGAAGGCAACGTACTGGCCTACAAGTTCAAGGGCGAGCGCTTTGACTGCGGTGGCGCTGAAGGCTACATCCAGGCTACCAACTTCTGCTTCGAACACTTTTACAAAACCGGCAAAGCGCATTGATTTTCGATTGATGACGCTCGGGACAAGGCCACCTTCGGGTGGCTTTGTCATTTCTGACTGGCCGCCAAGCGGTTATGCTGTGCCTCTGCCAAGGAGATATCAATGGCCTTTGATTTTGATCTGTTTGTAATTGGCGCCGGCTCCGGCGGCGTCAGGGCGGCACGTTTTGCTGCCGGTTTCGGTGCCAAGGTTGCCGTGGCCGAGAGCCGCTATCTGGGTGGAACCTGCGTCAACGTGGGTTGCGTGCCCAAAAAGCTGTTGGTCTACGGAGCGCATTTTTCCGAAGATTTCGATCATGCCAAAGGGTTCGGCTGGTCGCTGGGTGAGGCCAGTTTTGACTGGTCCACACTGATCGCCAACAAGGATCGCGAAATCAATCGCCTCAATGGCATCTACCGCAAACTGCTGGTCGACAGCGGCGTTACCCTGCTCGAAGGCCACGCCAGGCTGGTCGGCCCGCAGCGAGTCGAGATCAACGGCCAGTCCTACAGCGCCGAGCGCATTCTGATCGCAACCGGCGGCTGGCCACAGGTGCCTGATGTGCCAGGACGCGAGCATGCCATTACGTCCAATGAGGCGTTTTACCTCAAGACGTTGCCAAAGCGAGTTGTGGTCGTAGGGGGTGGTTACATTGCCGTGGAATTTGCCTCGATCTTCAATGGATTGGGTGCAGATACCACGCTGGTCTATCGTCGCGAGCTGTTTTTGCGCGGTTTCGATGGCGGGGTCCGTACTCATCTTCATGAGGAACTGCTCAAGCGTCACATGACGATTCGCTTCAATAGCGATATCGAGCGTATCGACAAGCAGGCCGACGGCAGCCTGCTACTGTCCATGAAAGGCGGCGGCACACTCGAGACCGATTGCGTGTTCTACGCAACTGGCCGTCGGCCGATGCTCGACAACCTCGGGCTGGACAGTGTCGACATCAAGCTCGATGAGCATGGCTATATCAAGGTCGATGAGCATTATCAGAGCAGCGAGCCTTCCATTCTGGCCATCGGCGATGTCATCGGTGGCGTGCAACTGACTCCGGTTGCGCTGGCTGAGGGCATGGCCGTCGCACGTCGGCTGTTCAAGCCGGAGCAGTATCGCCCGGTAGACTACAATCACATTCCGACTGCGGTTTTCAGTCTGCCGAACATCGGTACAGTCGGGCTGACTGAAGAGGAAGCGATCAAGGCTGGTCACGATGTGCAGGTGTTCGAAAGCCGTTTTCGGCCGATGAAGCTGACCCTGACTGACGATCAGGAACGCACCTTGATGAAACTGGTTGTGGATGCGAAAACCGACCGCGTGCTGGGCTGCCATATGGTAGGGCCGGATGCGGGCGAAATCGTCCAGAGTCTGGCAATTGCCATCAAGGCTGGCGCGACCAAACAGGTGTTCGATGACACTATCGGCGTACACCCGACTGCTGCAGAAGAGTTTGTAACCATGCGCACGCCCGCCAAACGCTAACGTCAGGCAGCGCAATACCCGGAGGTCAGGAAGAGCTCCGGGACAAGGCTTGAAAAGGACGGATCCCGACGTGAACAGAGAAAAATCATCGGTCGGAATGCGCCTGCATCTGGCCGGGCAGGATTGTGAAATCGCGCAGCACATTGATGCATTGCGGGAAAGCGAGCATCAGTTCAGAACCCTGGCTGACAACATGAGTCAGCTGGCCTGGACTGCAAGTCCTCGCGGGCAGGCCCATTGGTATAACGAGCGCTGGTACGCATACACCGGGACGTCGCTCGAGGCGATGAAGGCTCTGGGCTGGCGTTCGTTACTGCATCCCGAGCATCGCGAGCGTGTGCTGGCGCGTTTGCAGTACTGCTTTTCGACGGGCTCGATCTGGGAAGATACCTTTCCACTGCGCGGCAAGGACGGTGCCTTCAACTGGTTTCTGTCGCGTGCACTGCCCATGCGCGACGCGCAGGGCCACATCACCCACTGGCTGGGCACTCATACCGATATTACGGCTCAGGTCAGCGCTGAAGAGGCGCTGCGCGAACTCAATGAAAGTCTGGAGTTGCGCGTTGCCGAGCGCACTCGCGAGCTGGCAACTGCCAATGAATTGTTGCAGGCCGAGATCGTCGAGCGAGCAATGGCTGAAGAGGTCTTGCGCCATGCGCAAAAAATGGACGCAATTGGCCAGTTGACGGGCGGCATCGTCCACGACTTCAACAATGTGCTTTCCGGCGTGATGGGTGCTCTGGACATGATCAGGCTCCGTGTGGCGGCAGGCCGGGTGGAGGAAGTTGATCGTTATCTGGATGCTGCGACCAGTTCCGCAAATCGTGCGGCTGCGTTGACCCGGAGGCTGCTGACATTTGCTCGTCGTCAGTCGCTGAATGTCACGACAGTGGATATCAATCATATGGTCCGGTCTATGGAAGAGCTGCTGCGAGGTACGGTCGGCGCTCGCGCACAATTGCACATCGAGCTGGAGGAGGGGTTGAATTGCGTGCATACGGATGAGCATCAACTGGAAAATGCCTTGTTGAATCTGGTGATCAACGCGCGTGACGCTGTTGCGGTCGGAGGGGCGCTCCGGGTGCGCAGCCAGCTGTTAACGCTTGCCGCTCAGAAAGACGGGCTGGCACCTGGCGATTACGTAAGGCTCAGCGTAGAAGATAACGGCTGTGGAATGGCTCAAGACGTCATCGATCGGGCGTTCGACCCGTTTTTCACCACCAAGCCCGTAGGACGGGGAACGGGGTTGGGTTTGTCCATGGTCTACGGTTTCATCAAGCAGGCGGGCGGGCATGTGCAGATAAAAAGCCATGAAGGTCAGGGCACTCATGTCCACCTGCTCTTGCCTTGCGCAGTAACGGCTGTCTGAGCGTTGCTTGTCATGCCTTGTCTTTTGGCTTTTTTCCATTGGTCGTGGGTTTGTCGGGCTGGCTGAGGCCGTTCTGCAGGTTTTCCAGTGCTGCTTCCTTCTTGGTCAGCAGCAGTTCCAGCATCCGGTTCTGCTGCCGAACCTCTGTCATGGCTTGTTTGAGCGTGGAGCTCTCTTCCTGCAGGCTGCCTAACCGTTCTTCCAGCAGAGCGCATTGGGTGCGGGCGTGATGCTGTTGTTCTGCCAGGGCGGCAGCCTGAGTAGTGGCCTGGTTCAGCAGGTCTTTTCGTTCGTGCAGCTCACGCAGTGTGCTGCGGTTTTCAGCCAGTAATCTCTCGTTGTCACGGTTCAGCTGTGTGATGTCTTCCTGGCGCATGGCGATGCCTTGCTGTGCCTGTCGAAGCTCCATTTGCAGTTGCTGAACCTGACCTTCGTGGCGTTGCTGTTCCTGCTCGCGCTGCTCTCTGATCGAGTCGCGATAGTGTTCCAGCGCTTCACGGGCGTGCTGATGTTTTTCCTCAAGCGAGTGGATCTGACCGTCCTTGTCGTGCAGGCGCGACTCCAGGTCGCGGTTGGCCTGAAGCAGTCTGGCGTGCTCGGTCTGTTCGGTTTGCAGGGCATTTTGCGTGCGAAGCAGGGCGGCAGCCTGCTGTTCCAGAGCTTCGTGACGTTGCTGCGCGTGTTCCTGCAGTTCGCTGATCTGTTGCTGAGCCGCCGCCAATTGTTGCTGCAGGGTGGCGCGATCGGCCTGATACGTGTCGCAGGCCTGATCAATGCGCTCCTGAGCCTGCTCCTGAAGACGCTGGGCAAGATGAGCTACCAGGCCGCTCAATTCCTCATTGATGTCCGGCGCTGGCGTATGCGTGGCGTCCAGCTCTTTGAGGTACCGGTGAATCGTGGTTTTCGAGCCTGTATTACCCATTTCGATACGTACTGCATCAATGCTGGGGTTTTCACCTCTGGACAGCAGGGAAACCCTTGCTTTCTGCACCAGCGCCTTGTTTACGCCGCCCCGAGCCATGTGTCCCCCTACGATTTCGTACTGTGGTATGTACTCTGTAATTACATACTATATTATTAGGAATAATTTGCCATTTTTTGAATTAATTAACCCGGGATATTGGCGTATTATCCCTTGTCAGGCGTTGTCAGTTCTTTTTTCGGCGCTCTTTCCGGTACACCGCGCAGGTTCGAGCCATGAATGACGTTGATCGCTATATCGATGCCGCAACTCGTGACAACACACGCCGCAGTTATCGGGCGGCCATCGAGCATTTCGAAGTGACATGGGGCGGGTTTCTGCCGGCGACCAGCGAAAGCGTGGCGCGTTACCTGGCCAGCCATGCCGGAAAGCTATCGGTCAACACTTTGAAACTGCGCCTGTCAGCACTAGCGCAATGGCATGTCAGTCAGGGTTTTGCCGATCCTACCAAGGCACCCGTGGTGCGTAAGGTCATCAAGGGCATTCGTGCATTGCATCCGGCACAAGAGAAGCAGGCCGAGCCTTTGCAGTTGCAGGACCTGGAGAAAGTCATTGCCTGGCTGGAGATCGAGATACGTGATGCAGAGGCGCAACACGATCAGCCGCGGCTATTGCGTTGTCGTCGTGACTCGGCGCTGATCCTCTTGGGGTTCTGGCGCGGCTTTCGCAGCGACGAGCTGTGTCGCCTGCAAGTGCAGGACGTCAAGGCCATCGCCCGCTCGGGCATCAGCCTTTATCTGCCGCGCAGCAAGGGTGATCGCGATAACCTGGGCAGAACGTATCAGACGCCTGCCTTGCAGCGGCTGTGCCCGGTGCAGGCTTATATAGAGTGGATCAATTGCGCGGCGCTGGTGCGCGGTCCGGTGTTTCGGGCGGTGGATCGATGGGGTAATCTTGGTGAGGAGGGGCTGCACGCCAACAGCGTTATCCCGTTGCTGCGTCAGGCTCTCCAGCGTGCAGGCATTGCCGCCGAGCACTACACCAGTCACTCGCTACGCCGAGGCTTCGCCAGTTGGGCGCACAGCAACGGCTGGGACCTCAAGTCACTGATGTCTTATGTAGGCTGGAGGGACATCAAGTCGGCGATGCGCTACATTGACGCCGCGCCGTTCCCGGGCAACCTGGAGACAGGGAGCGGGTCGAAGGTTTCTTCTATCGATAAGCTGCCTTCATAGTGAAAAGCAATCAGTGACATCAGGTTTGCCAATGAGCGATTGTCACTGATCATGCGTAAGCTTCACTCCATCGAATTAACAACCCATCCAACCCCATCAGGAGATATACCGATGCCTATCATCAACAGCCAAGTAAAACCGTTCAAGGCTACCGCGTTCAAGAACGGCGCTTTCGTTGACGTTTCGGACGCCGACTTCAAAGGCAAGTGGTCTGTCGTATTCTTCTACCCGGCCGACTTCACCTTCGTTTGCCCGACCGAGCTGGAAGACCTGGCTGACAACTACGAAGAGTTCAAGAAGCTGGGCGTCGAGATCTACAGCGTTTCGACCGACACCCACTTTGCCCACGCTGCATGGCACAACACTTCGCCTGCAATCGGCAAGATCCAGTACACCATGATCGGTGACCCGACCCTGACTATCTCGCGCAACTTCGACGTGCTGATCGAAGAAGCCGGCTTGGCAGATCGCGGTACGTTCGTGATCAACCCTGAAGGTCAGATCAAAATCGTCGAGCTGAACGACGGTGGTGTTGGCCGTGACGCTTCCGAGCTGCTGCGCAAGATCAAGGCTGCTCAGTACGTTGCTGCTCACCCGGGCGAAGTCTGCCCAGCCAAGTGGAAAGAAGGCGAAGCTACTCTGGCTCCGTCCCTGGACCTGGTTGGCAAGATCTGAGTCGCATGAATCGGCTGGGGGCGTTGAGCTCTTGAGCAAGTAAACCGCATCGCCCCAAAAAACGCCCGGGCGGTAATCGCCTGGGCGTTGTTATTTCTACCCTTTGTAAACAGGAAGCCGCCACATGTTGGACGCCAATCTTAAAGCCCAGTTGAAATCCTATCTGGAGCGGGTTACTCGCCCCATCGAGATCGTCGCGTCCCTTGATGACGGCGCGAAGTCTCAGGAAATGCTTGCACTGCTCAATGATGTGATCAGTGTCTCCAAAGATGTCACCCTGAATGACAGCGGCACCGACGCACGTACGCCGTCGTTCTCGCTGAGCAGCCCTGGCCACGATATCAGCCTGCGTTTCGCCGGTATCCCCATGGGCCACGAATTCACCTCGCTGGTCCTGGCGCTGCTGCAAGTTGGCGGTTACCCACCCAAGGTCAGTGCGGAAACCATCGAACAGGTTCGCGCTCTTCAAGGCGAATTCCATTTCGAAACCTATTTCTCGCAGTCCTGCCAGAACTGCCCGGACGTTGTCCAGGCATTGAACCTGATGGCAGTACTGAACCCTGGCATCAAGCATGTCGCTATCGACGGTGCACTGTTCCAGGACGAAGTCACAGATCGCAAGATCATGTCGGTGCCCAGCATCTATCTGAACGGTGAGTTGTTCGGTCAGGGCCGCATGGGCCTGGAAGAGATTCTGGCCAAGATCGACACCGGTGCCGGTGCGCGTCAGGCGGAAAAACTCAACGCCAAGCAGGCTTTCGATGTGCTGGTCGTCGGCGGTGGCCCGGCTGGCTCGGCGGCGGCAGTCTACGCTGCGCGTAAAGGCATCCGCACAGGTGTTGCTGCCGAGCGTTTCGGCGGTCAGGTGCTCGACACTATGGCCATCGAAAACTTCATTTCGGTACAGCACACCGAAGGCCCGAAACTGGCCGTTGCGCTCGAAGAGCACGTCAAGCAGTACGAAGTCGACATCATGAACCTGCAGCGCGCCGATAAGCTGATTCCGGGCGCGGCCGGTGAGCTGCACGAAGTTAAATTCGCCAGCGGTGCCAGCCTCAAGGCCAAGACCGTCATTCTTGCCACCGGTGCACGCTGGAGGGAGATGAACGTACCGGGCGAACAGCAGTACCGTAACAAGGGCGTGGCTTATTGCCCGCACTGCGACGGTCCATTGTTCAAGGGCAAGCGCGTTGCCGTGATTGGTGGCGGTAACTCGGGTGTCGAGGCGGCAATCGATCTGGCGGGTATCGTGTCACACGTGACGCTGCTGGAATTCGATGTGCAACTGCGTGCCGATGCCGTCTTGCAGCGCAAACTGCACAGCCTGCCCAACGTTACCGTGATCACCAGTGCGCAAACCACTGAGGTGACCGGCGATGAGCAGAAGGTCAACGGCCTGCGTTACAAGAACCGCACCACCGGCGAAGAAATCACCGTGCCGCTGGAAGGTATCTTCGTGCAGATCGGCCTTCTGCCTAACAGCGAATGGCTCAAAGGCTCCATCGAGCTGTCGCCGCGTGGTGAGATCGTGGTCGATGCACGTGGTGAAACCTCAGTGCCGGGCATCTTCGCTGCCGGTGACGTGACGGTAACTCCGTACAAGCAGATCATCATCGCCCTGGGCGAGGGTGCCAAAGCCTCCCTGAGTGCCTTTGACCACCTGATCCGTACCTCCGCACCGGCCTGATCGGGCAGCGCTAAACAAAAAGCCCCGT